>JBHPGK010000076.1:0-15127 GCA_042570605.1 Candidatus Zhuqueibacterota bacterium | reverse complement strand
GCATTGAAATGACCCACATTGTCCCGGTAATATCAAAATTTGATACGGAGCCGGACATGGCAAGGGCAAGCCAGTGAAGTTTTTTACCTCCGAGAAAATATGACTCGAGGTTCTGAGATGCTCTCTTTTTATACCGGAAACCTAAAGTAATTACAGTCACAAAATACAGTGCTATTATAACATAATCCAAAAATATCATTCAAATCCTTTCCTTATTAACCGTATAAATTAGCGGTTTAAACATTATTGCCTTTTGAGGTGTTCTCCACCTCAACAAAACGTCTGTTAAAGTATCATAAAGTGATCTCTTATGATGTCGAAGGTGAAAAACACCTTCGACGGCAGAAATATCATTTATCCATTCCTGTTAATTTTAATATTGAGATTCTTCGCTGCCAGACTGTGTGAAAACGTTAAAAAAACAGGTAAAGAGTTGTCAATGCGATGGATTTCCGATCCCGCTTAGCGGGAGGGACGATGAAGCATTCTCGTAAATGATATAACAACAATACTTTGCGGTGAGATTGCTTCGTCGCTTCGCTTCCTCGCAATGACAGTTAAAACTCTAAAAACATATTAACTCATGTGTTTTCACACAGTCTGTGCGCTCAGAATGACGATATAGTCTGGATCGAGAGCGCCATTCTGATCCCGGTAAACCGGGAGAAGTGAAGAATCTCCTTATTCAATTTATCATCGAGTTGCCTTCCTTAACTCAATACATAGCAACAAATTAGTTGCTACACTTAAATTACTACCTTAATATTGGCGATTTTCATTAATTAATTCCTTATTACTGCCTGTTGAGGTGTTCTTTTACGAAGTAATCACTTTGTAACACCTTAACTACATGGATGTCGAAGGTGAAAAACACCTTCGACTGCTGACTGCTGCATTTCTAATACTCAACTAAGGCTGCACAACATCACTGCAACAACACTTGGATTCCGCCTGTTGAGGTGTTCTTTTCACGAAGTGATCACTTTGTGACACCTCAACATTTACATATTTTTGGCTAGATTCATTTTCAGTAAACTAATATAATAATCATTCCCTGTTTAACCGAATAAATTTACGGCTTCAAACATAGCCTTTACATTTTCAGGAGGTACATTTGCCAGAATATTATGAACCTGCTGAAAAACGAAACCACCATCTTTTCGTAGAATATCTACCTGTTTTCTGACATGGTCTTTCACTTGTTGAGGTGTTCCCTCAGGTAAAATATTCTGAGTATCGCATCCGCCACCCCAGAATACTATTTCTTTGCCAAAATCTTTCTTTAAACCTTCTGCTTCCATACCTCTTGAAGATATCTGTACAGGATTTATCGCTTCAAGCCCGGCATCAATAAGATCGGGAAGCAGTTCCCGAACTCCTCCGCAGCAGTGAAGCATGACCCTGACATCCGCCAACTGCTTAGCACGTTCCCACATTAACCTATGCCTCGGTTTAAAAAACTCCCTGTACATGTCAGGTGAGATCTGCGGTCCGGTCTGCATCCCGAGGTCATCTCCAAATACAATGATGTCTATATATTTGCCTATAACTGATAGAAAATGTTCTAGGTTTTTAAGATGAATTCCGACAACTTTATCTAAAAAAGCATGTATTTTTTTTGGTTCAAGGGCAAGGAGCATAAGAAATTTATCATTGCGGTAAAGGAATTGTCCCATTTCGAGCAGATTTCCGCCAAACAAACCCAATACTGCCCTGTCAGTTGATCCCCTTAACTGCCTCGCACCATCCGCGAAAAGTTTATCCCCATTTTCTCCATTTACCAAAGGTCCCGGCGGAGAAGCAAGACTGCCCCACATACATTCTTCAAATGCCTCTTCTAAATTATCGATATCATCATTTTCAAAAAAGGGGTAATACACCTGTTCAAAATATAACGCTCCGTCAGGCATCTGGGCTATTACACGCCCGGACCCCGAACGTAATACCCACCTTTTTTCTTCTCTTTCCGGTAAAATCCACACCGGCATTTTACATGGTGTTCCATCAGGCATTACCCAGTCCGCCCAATCTTCTTCATTAAGTGCAAAACCTCGTCCAAGTTCAATAGTATCAATATTGAATAAATCCAGAACATCATTATCAACAATTGCGATCTGCTGAACAGGATCATAAACACGGACCTCTTTAGGCGGCAGCCCAAGCAATCGCCTTAATTTCGGGTATAATACCGCAGAAATCCCCGATGACCGGTGCCCGGAAAAATCAACAGGGACCCTGTCAGGTTCTCTGTGATCGAATGATGTTAATACCCGTTCCCTTGAATTCATAATAAATAATCCTTAAAAGTTAAATTCGTATTAACTTACTATTCAATACGGATAGAAAAGTCTCCTTTTAATGAAGTTTTCTTCATAGTTAATTTAATCCTGTAAATTTTTTCTCCCCAGGAGGACCTTAACCTGCCGTCCTCAAGAGGGATTGCCTCAATATCCGCTGAAAACTCTTCCCAGTCATATTTGATAAATAATCCTTTTGAATCTTTCAACCCTTCTGGATTTATTAACCTGATTTTTCCTTCTTCAATAATTTCCGGTTCACGCCAAGTGATTAAAGACAACTCCAGGTTTTTAATAACTTCAAAAAGTTCAAATTTATCACGTACTATTATATTTTTACCTCTGTTCAATGTGATCTTACGATTCCATGATTTCAGTTTCGCTTCTTCCGGGTACGAGTCAGCAATATCAAGGCTGAAAACTGCCTTTTTAGTGTCTGAACTATATTTGACCTCTGAAGCTTTAAATTCTCTCCCATCTTTCTGCATCACTCCGTTAACTGTAGGCAGGTTATGATACGCTGACTGCATTGTCCATATCTCATACCTTCTGCCGCTGAACGTTTTAGCAGTATATGTTTCAACACCGATATCTATAATTGCAGGGTATCCGTCAGCATAGACTATAAAATTTCCTATATCATTATGGTTGTGACTTTCTGCATTATGCCCTCCTTTTGCAGCCAGATACAGCCCTTCAGAAGAACCTTCAATCGAACGGGCTCCCATAACCTGCAGTTCAGGGAGCCAGAAATCACGTAGCATCGGAACACGGGCTTCAGCACTTAATAATTCATTTAAACTGAACAGGGTTGGTAAAATTCTTCCAAAACCGCCGAATCCCCCTCTGATTTGATTATTTCCCATGTTCTGCCGTTTTGCGAGGTGAGCACCGAAACCCATCATATCTTTATTGTTTATGCTTTTACCGTAACGAAAAACAAGGCTAGCTTCGGGATTTAACCTCGCCGCCGCATCAGCAAAGTTTATATAATAATTGTCGGCAATATATGCCCGGTAAATATATTTACCTATCTCCTGTATGAGCGGGACATTGTAGATATCTATTTTTCCATTTGATGCACTGTGAAGAAGTTCCAGGCAGTCAAAAAGCGAAGCTCCTGCCCTGCTCCAGTACCCGGGTCCTTCATCACAACCTCCGTCCTCAGGATAAGGATTCAAAAAATTATCAAGGCAACGTAAAATTTTATAGACGGATTGAATCCGTTTCTCTTCATTGTCTTCCAGGATAAGTACACATGTCAGCCAGTTTGAACATATCCAGGGATTCCAGTTATTGACCACCCTGTTAAAACCCATCCACCAGAAATCATCTCTTTGAAGATTAACATCGATAATCCTCCGGTGGACCTCGTACCTGATTCTTTCATTGATCAATGGAGATATTTCTTCAAGTTCATCACCTACCAAATAGTAAATCCATGCCATCATCATGCCCGTTTCAGCTGCGAAGAGGTCAACAGTAGGTTCTGTTACGTCAGGCAGGCCATTCCCTCTTTTCTGCATACCTACATGAGCAGGTACTCCCCAGTATGTTTCCTCGCAAATTGTCCATATGCCGTTCACAATATCATCGGTGAACCTGCCCTTTGCTTCAATACTCTCAGCAAGAACAAGCTCAATAAGTTTTCTTCGCCTTTCAAAAGAAATCCTCTGGAAATTACTCCTGTTCCCGTTTCTGACATATTCCAGAAACACAGTAGCTTTCGGTGTTTCCCAATCACAATTAAGATTTTTTTCACCCTGTTTTATATGAGCTTCCCTTACTTTCTCTGGGACGTTCCGCCAATCTTGTTCACCTGCTTTTGGAAATGGATGCCAGTTCTTAGAGGAGACTATTATTTCTTTAAGAATTTCAGTAGTAAACTTTCCTGAAAGAAGATCTCTTTTCTCCTGTGCCCATAGAGAGAAAACAAGCACAAATATTAAAGAAATGAAACAAAATTTCTTAAAATTCTTCATAATTACACCTTTATCTAAAATAAACAATGACTTATAATCATTACATTCTTTCTAATACGACACTGTACTCTTATGTTATTATTAGAAACAAGACGTTAAATCAAAAATTAGAAATCAAATCATAACTGTCCGGTTAAAAAATATAGTAATAATATTTGTACATCATGACACTGGATTCCAGCCTGCGCTGGAACGACACAACATGATTAATAACAATAAGATAGGAGCTGTCATTCCAGCGCAGGCTGGAATCCAGGTCTTCTTTTTATTTAAAATTTGATTATGTTTTTTCAAATTCAATCTATATTTAAAATAATTCGGTGTAAGTCATGTTATAACAGGATATTACACATTGTTGTCTTCCAGTTTTACTGGACATTAGTGATCAAAAACATAAGCTTTTCCGGATAACATTTATTTTTAAATTTTGATTTGTCATTTTTCCGCCTGAGGCGGATCTGCCTCCGACAGAACATTTTAATTTTTGATTTTTAATTTAAAACACAAAATATCTACGGTTTATTTTGTCATTAAAACCCATTTTACCTTGCCGTAAGACCAGAACTCAGTTTTTCCCGGCACCACTTTTTCACCCAGCAATTTTCCATCAGAATTTCTTTTGACTGTCACATCCGCCCATGTAAATTCACCTTTTTCAAAGTTAAATGTTTTACCGTCATCATCATATATCTTTGAGCGTGATTCGTTTTCACCGTAATGCCTGATCTCAAGCGGAATATCCTTTTCTAATCCTGACAAATTCCTGACCGGCTGTATCATTGGGATTAATCCCCCGTCTTTAACAAACAATGGAATTTTTTCAATCCCCGGTGTTACAATAATTATTTCCGATTCACCGGCATATTCACCCGTGTAAAAATCATACCATCTGCCTTCTGGCAGGATAACTTTCCTCTCTTTATCTCCTTCAAACATCGGGGCAGCAAGCAGGAATTCTCCAACCATGAATTGATCTTTTATTCCTCGCCTCAAAGCATTGTTAAAAATCTTCCTGTCTTCTTCATTCAAATCTTTTTTCATCGTTATCGAAGTTTCCAGTTCCATTGCCCTGAACGGCGGTATACCTTCAAAATGATATTTTGCAAACGCTGTGTAAATGTAAGGCAGAAGCCTTATTCTTAAATATGCAATTTCCCGTACATAGTCAAATACTTCCGGGAACGACCATGGTTTCGTCCCATGAGCCCAGGCATTTATCATCGCCATAGGCGAAAAACAGACCGACTGCATCCTTCTGAGGCACTCTTCACCTGTTTCAGACTGTCTTACTTCAGGTGTCCACAGTACGCCGCAAAAACTGCTGTTAATAAGAGCAGTGATAAAATCCCGATGACTGTAATAGTCGTTATAAATCACATACGGGAACGAAGTTGCACCGGCATTTGATGCTCTTACCAGCCCGTATGTCCTGATATTGTGTTCTCTGAACATTTCAGATGTCATTCTTTGAAGTACCAGAGCATAGACCTGACGCATCTGTTCACCGTTCAAACCCGACGGAAACATAGCAGCATCAGGCCAGAGCCAGTTATCATAACCGTCGCATTCATCCACTTTATACCCGCTGACTCCTACATTCAGATGTTCTTTCTCAAAATGATCCAGAATTATTTCTCTGGCTTTCCTAATCGTATAATCAGGTACGGGACCGCACCAGACAGTATGTGATCCTGTGTACGGCATAAGTTCATCATAAACTGGTAATTCAGGAGAAATATAAGGATTGATCCACAGGTTTATATGAATTCCCTGTTTTTTCATTTGATTCAGAAACTTTTCAGGTTCAGGATAACGCTTTTCATCCCATATATATGTGCAGGGGTAAGACTTGCTCTGCCAGCCCGGTTCCAGACCTATAACATCCAGTGGGAAATCATATTTCTCAAATTCAGAAACCTCCTTTTTCACATCATTATCTGTAAAAAGAGTCGGTACTCTCTGCCAGAATCCAAGACCCCACTTTGGCGGTATGCTCCCTCCTCCGCTGTATAGATTATACCTTTGAACAGCGTTAAGTGTAGAGGGACCTCCAAAAACAAATATTTCCGCTCCATCGGCTGGTATCAGTATTTCTATCCCGTCCGACTCCGGCTGTGCCGACCATTTCCGGTCAGTATTTCTGTCACGTGGTGCCGGGTGGTTTGGACTGTCCTTTCTAAGAGCAGTTCCTACCCATATATCTATATATCGCGCTGAGTTGATCAAAACTCCATACCCTTTGCTGCTCACATAAAACGGAACCGGTGCGTGTGTTCTACCGTTATCTCTGCCCCCGTAATGATCGACATGCAGCCGCATTATCCTGCCGCGCTGATTAACCGTTTTAAAATTCAATCCGAGTCCATATATTTGCTCATCTTTTTCCAAAGGAAACCTCAGAAATATCTTTCCATCTGTATTCACTGCCTTGATCTGGTCTTCTGAAAGAGGAAATTCCACATCCGGAAGTCTCGAAATTGCATCAAATTTCGGCTTTATGCCGGCAGTATTTAAAAGATCAACCTCTTCTTTTTCATTGACAACTGTTTTCCATATGCCGGGGGCTTCCTCATTCCAATTAAGAATATATTCACCTTTATTTTTCTGATTTTCCTGGGCAAAAACGAAAGAAATCAGAAGTATTTCTAAAATCAAAAAAACAGGATATTTTCGAAATTTCATATAAGTCTCCATATTATTTCTTCAAAAGATGATTAGAAAAATGAATATCTGTTTTATTGCCGTCATATTCAACTGTTTTATCATATTTTCTTGAAATTTCAACCCCTGTTCCACTGCCTTTTCTTACAATCACTACATTAAATATTCTCTTTTCAAGCATACCGGGGAATTTTCCCTGTCTTTCTCCAAAAGTAAGAATTTTTTCCCGGTCATTCCATTTTACAGGAATAACCGTATAAATTCCGTTTTCGTAATTATAGTTATCATTCTCATCTTCATAAATATTAAATTCCGCGTCTTCACCCGTGTATACTCTCAATTCAACCGGATTTTCAGGTATTTCATCTGAATACTGCCTGAAAGGTCCCATAGGAATGATCGACCCGGCTTTTACATACAGAGGTAATATATCAACCGGAGTTACCTTTTTAATAAAATGCCCGCCTGCATGGAAATCTCCAGTCCAGAAATCATACCAGCCGGTAGATTCCGGCAAATAAACTTCTACCCATTTATTTCTTTCATTATTCTCTTTATTTATATCCGGGGGCATTTTCCAAACAAGTTTAATTACAGCATCATCTGCACCCTGAACATATTCCACTTTTATTTTATGCTTTGAGTCCGGTTTAAAATTCATATCAGCATAAAAATATGCTCCGGACTGGTTTACAGATTTGTCAATGATCAATTTATTATCCAGCCATAATTTTACACTGTCACTGGAAATAACACCGATTTCGTATTTTCCTCCTTTTTTTGCAAGCAGCTTTCCTGTCCACCGTACTGAATAATTTTTCCCGGGGCACTCTTCAGGTTGTTCGCTGCTCCAGTTGAAATCAATTTCATTATCAGTTTTTATTTTAACTTTTTCTTTCAGATCAACATCCTTAAAATATTCGCCTTTCAAACCTTTTTCATTTTCATCCGGAGTCCTAAGGAATTCCGATTGTATAATAAACCCCGGTTTTTTAGTTTTATGGAACATCTCTTCAGTAACCGGACATACCAGAAAAGCCGGACCAAACATATACTGGTTATTTATATTAAAAGTATTTACATCTTCTGTAAAATCCATCGGCAGACCACGCATAATAGTATAACCGTCATTTGTTACTTTCCAGGCAAGTGAATAAATATACGGCATCAACCTGTACCGGAGATTATTAAATTTCATTAAAGCTTCGTATGCCCATGAACCCTTTTCACCAAATCTCCAGATTTCACGGGGAGTCTGTGTCCCGTGTGCACGAAAGATGGGAGTAAAAGCACCAAATTGAAACCACCTTACATAAAACTCGCGGTACGCAGGGTCATTACAACCACCCGGAAACAGTCCTGGTCCGTAACCGTAATCACGTCCGGAGGTAAAAAATGCACCGATATCATGTGACCAGTACGGAATACCTGACATACAGAAATTAACACCGGCTGAGATCTGTTTCCGGAAAACATTCCAGTTCGCAGAAACATCCCCCGACCATGTAACAGCCGCATTCCGCTGCTGACCGGCAAAACCTGAGCGTGTTAAAATAATAGCCCTTTTATCCGGAGCAGCTTTTCTTAAACCTTCGAAGGCACCTTTGGTAGTCATCAATGAAAAAGTATTAAGATATCTTGCCATAGTACCAAGAGCATTTTTTCCTAATCTCTTTATGAATTTTTCTGAGCTTAAAACTTCATGAGCCCCAAGTAACTCCGGTTCAGTGCCATCCATCCACAACGCATCAACTCCTTTTGACACCAGACCCTTATTTAGATATTTCCAGTAAATTTTCCTGGCTTCTTCGGAATATGCATCGTACAGGAATCCTGTACTCCAGTGCATCGGTTTAAATAAAAAACCATTCTTTTTCATCTCTTCATATATATCTGTCTTTATACCAAGAGCCGGCCAGATGGAAATCATATAATGAACACGATATTTTTCATGTAATTCTTTTATTGTTTTAGCCGGATCGGGATATACACTTTTATCAAATTCCATGGAACTCCAGTGATCATTCTCCCCCCAGTATCTCCAATCCTGAACAATAGTGTCGATAGGGATTTTTCTTTTACGGTATTCACTTATGGTATTTACCAGGTCATCAGCATCAATATACCTCTCCTTACTCTGCCAATAGCCGAATGCCCATTTACCGAACATCGGTGCATCACCTGTTAGATATCTGTATCCCTTAATTACTTCATCTAAAGTTTCACCGGAAATAAAATAGAAATCGATCTGGTCAGCAACCTCAGACCAGAAGGACATCCCGTCTTCCCCATCATGAAATATTGTCTTTGAATAATTATCCCATAATATCCCATAGCATTTACTTGAAACTAAAAAAGGATTAACAGCTTCCATATTGTGCTGTACAAGTGTTATATCTTTACCCCGGTGGTTAAGATCCCCCCCTACAAGCTGTCCCAGACCGAACAATCCTTCATCCTCAGTGAGTATAAATTTTTGTTCGGCATGCCATGTTTTTTCTTCCATGACAACGGCAGGTACCATATTATGAGGTTTTTCAGGATTCTCTCTCAGCAGAATATTTCCAGAAGCATCAAAAAATATCACCGAACCTGTATTGCTGTCAATTTCTGCTTTAATTTTTGAAGTCTGAATAATTAGCCTGTCCGGTTTGTTCTCATAACTCCAGTCGGTTTTTTCAGGTATTCTGTTTACAATAAGGCTTTTTCGTTTTGAGATTTTTTTTTCCGGAGAATAAACTAAACGTATTTTATTTTCAGACCATACCTGCAGAATTAATCTTGTATCGCCAATGTTCAGAACAATTCCATCATCCGTCTTCTGAAAACTCTGTATACTCCCCATGGATCCCATAAAAGTCATAAAAAAAATTCCTGTAGACTGTTAAAGAAATATACATTGTTGTACTATCTGCTCAAGCCATCTATTTCATTGAATCAAGAACATATTTTAATTCTTTTCTGACTGCACCGGTCTCTTCAGAATCATCCTGAACTATTAACGGCTTATTTTCAAGAGGATCGTCCTTTATATCAAAAAGTCTGCCGTTTTCGTACAGTTTCCATCGCTTATTCATAACATAGCGTTTTTTGCCCCATCTACCCCATTTAGGATCATAATAGCAGAATATCCACTCTCGGGGGTTTCCCATTTTACCAAGTATTTGAGGTAAAAAACTCCTGCCGTCAAATATAAAATCATCGGGGATCTTAAATTGTACTGTTTCCAATAAAGTTGGGAGAAAATCGGTAAAATCAATAAGGTCATCACATAAAGTCCCTTTTGGTGAATTTCCTTTCCAATTCACAATAAGTGGAACATGGATTCCGGCTTCGATAGTTAATCCTTTTCCACCTTTAATTGACTGCCCGCCAATTTGAGAGGTTATGTTTCTTGGTGAACCGTTATCTCCAGTAAAAATTACCAATGTGTTTTCGCGAATTCCAAGTTCATCCAGGTTTTCTATTATACGACCAACAATTTTATCCATATATGAAACCATGTCACCAAAATATTTCTTATTTCCCTTTTTTCTATTCTCCGGTTCTACATTACTGTCAGGGGTTGGTATAAACGGAGCATGTGTTAAAACCATCGGATAGTATACAAAAAATGGTCCCGTTCTATTCCTCTTTACAAAATCATTTATATATTCACAAAACACATCCGGAGCATACCTGTTTTTGAGATTTTGGACTATTTTCCCATTCTTTTTTAAAACGGGATCCCAAAATCTCGATCCAAGTTTATCTACCTGCCAGAGAAAGTATTCATCAAAATCCGAGTTTTCAGGATAAGTTCCTACACCTTTATAATTACTTCCCTCATAGTGCCCCGCAAGCTGCCATTTCCCTGCTATACACGTTTTATAACCAGCATTTTTCAAAAGATGCGCAAACGTGACTTCCCCTGGGCGAAGATTGCCAAACTCCGTATAGTTCCGGAAATTATACTTACCGGTCATGATCTGAACTCTGGAAGGGGTACATAACGGTGTGGAATAGCAATTGCCAAAACGTACACCGGTATCAGCTAATTCATCCAAAAAAGGTGTATTATAGGAAGTACCACCGTAACTGCTCAAACATTCATACCCGAGATCATCTGCCATTATTAAGATAATATTAGGTCTTTTAATACCTTTGCTGCATGATAAATTTAAAAATGGAGCAGATAATGTTATTGCTGCTGATGATTTAAGAAAATCACGCCTATTAATCTCGCCTTTCGTATTTTTTCCTGAAGTATTCATAAAATATCACTCGATTATAATTTCGTCCACAAACAGCCAGGCTTTGCCGCCCGCTCCCTTATGCCAATCAGGACAGATTTTTATGTTTTTCGCAGTGATCTTCACAAATTTTCCGGCTATATTTTCAAAAACAGCTTCAAAATCTTTTATTTTTACAGCGGCGTCTCTTTTTTCAGAATCATATTTTATGTCCCTTGAAGATAAAATCTCCTTATTTTCATCATATACAATTATTGAGACTTCTTCCGGGAGAAATATCCATACGTTATGATCCTGCAGGCATCCCAGTTTAACGCTTTTAACTTCCCTTGTATTTCCCAGATCAATGAGTGCTTCAAAATCCATTTCTTCATAACCTGTCCATCTTCCGTCAGTATAGCTGCTGCTTCCCCTCAGCTTATCAGCGAGCGACCTTACTCCGCCGGCGAAATATTTCTGAGATGGTTCACTTTTTAATTTAATATTGGAATAAAGTATATCTTTTAAAATATTGGGAGGTACATCCAAAGGAACAATATTTTCAGAATCCCTGTTTAATTCCAGGACTATTACGGTATTGTTCTCATCAACAGGTTTTTCAGGCAGACTGATAACAATCTGATCATGTTTTTCTGAAAACTTGAGGTTTTCTCCGCCCAGTATATCTGCAGATAATAAATTGAAGTCTTTTATTCCGGGTAGAATAAGTTCTTTATGAGGCCAGTACAAAAGGTGAACAAAAATCTTATTCTCTTTCCGCGTAGAAACCATCCAGTCATTAGGTTTAAATGGACCACCTTTTGTTTCATAAATGCTCTCGCCGTATTTTTCCACCCAGTCGCCAATTTCTTTCAGGCGGGTAATCTGCCTCTCCTCAATTCTCCCGTCAAGCATGGGACCAACATTCAGCAGGAGATTTCCTCCTCCTCCAACAGTCCTGACAAGTGTATGTATACACTCTCTCAGTGATTTCAACCTGTCATTCGGTTTCCATGCCCACTGGGTACCAATTGTTATACAGGATTCCCATGGATTATCTATGTCGAAAGCACCAACACGCTGTTCCGGAGTATCAAAATCTCCTGCAAACTTATTTGAGACCGTTTTACCCTCCATTCCCCGTCTGCCTTTATCCACACGGTTGTTTATCAACACTTCATCATTAAGATCCCTTACATATTTATACAATTTCATACCTTCTTCATGGCTCCATGCATCCTCCCATTCTCCATCAAACCACAGAATTTTAGTGTCATAATCTTTGACCAGTTCCCTAAGCTGATTTTTCATAAATATGATATATTTATCCATATCGGAATCTTCCACGGGACGCGGATCACCGCCGTATCTCGTTGTATAATGAGGATGGTGCCAGTCCGCAATTGAATGGTAGGTACAAAACATGATACCCTGACGGTTGCACTCCCGACTTAATTCTTTCAATATATCCTTTTTATAGGGTGTGGACATAATATCATATTCAGAATATTTTGAATCCCACAAGCTGAATCCGTCATGATGTTTAGAAGTAATAACAAGATATTTCATCCCGGCATCCTTAGCTGCACGAACCCACTCACCTGCATCAAATAATACCGGATTAAATTCTTTGTAAAGGTTATCATATTCCACAATAGGTATGTTGCGTCCCCTTGACCAGCTTAGCTCCGTTCCCCTGAGGCTAACCGGACCCCAGTGTATAAACATGCCGAATTTTTTGTCCTGCCAATTTTTTAGAGACTCAAGATTTGTTTTTAGATTTGGATTTGCTTCTCCACCCCCGCCGATCTGCTGTGCGTTAGACAAACTTATGAATAAAAAAATACCAATTATGCAGGCTAATATTTTTTTCATAGTTTATTCCTTATAAAACATTTATATCAAAATTACTTCCCTGAAACTTTCAAAATTCCTCTTAACCGTATATCGCGTGAGGAACTTCCTATCATTATGCTAAAGTCGCCCGGCTCTACAACCCAGTTCAGGTTCTTATCCAGCATTGATAAAATTTCAGGTGTAATTTCCATCGTGATCTCTTTAATCTCCCCCGGCAGTAGAGAAATACGTTCAAATCCTTTAAGCTCCATTACAGGGCGTGAAAAGCTTGCAGTCTGGTCTTTAATATATAATTGAACGACCTCCTCTCCCTGTACATTTCCGGAGTTAGTGACAGTAAAACTGGCTTTTGCTTTTCCGTCAACTTTTACTTCACCCGGTGTAATTCTTAGATCACTGTATTTAAATGTTGTATAGCTTAATCCATGACCGAACGGAAAAAGAGGATATCCTGTCATATTCAGATAATCGTCACCCCTCCCTGTAGGCTTATGGTTGTAATACAGCGGAAGCTGTGCTTCTGAGACAGGAAAAGTAATGGGAAGTCTTCCTGCAGGATTATAATCCCCGAAGATCACATCAGCGACTGCTGAACCTCCTGCTTCACCGGGATACCATGCTTCAACCACAGCATATACTTTATCGATCCATGCAGTCATATTAACTGCACTTCCGCCGATAAGCACTACGATCACCGGAATCCCGGTTGACGCAACTTCTTTTATTAATTTATCCTGCTGACCCGGCAGATTTAATTTCGCACGGTCTCTGAACTCCCCTTCCTCAAGCCCTGCTACTATTACTGCTACATCACTTTTTTCAGCAACAGCTACAGCCTCTTTGATTTTCTTCTCTTTATCATTTAACAGACCGGCATCCCAGACAAGGCGCACATGTGAATTTCCAACATTTTCAAAAAACTCAATTTTAATTTCATATTCTTTTCCTGCCTTGAAATCAACCGGGACTGTTAAAGTTCTGTATGTTTCCTTTTTCCAGTTATCTATAAGAAGCTTTTCATTAATATACAATCTGAATCCATCACTGCCCTCCAAACCGAGATTGAATACCCCGGTTTCCGAAGACGTTAAATATCCGGTCCAGCGTACAGAGTACCAGTCAATATTAACATCCGGGTGTGGAGAGAACAAAGTCCATTTAAAATTTACCTGCGGATCTATCCTAGTTAAAACAGGTTTATCTATAAGGTCGATATTGTTAAAATACTCACCTTTTAATCCCTGCTTTTTTACTCCATTTTCCTGGGTCATTAGGAATTTACCTGGTACAGTTTCGAATTCGGAATAGTATCTTCCGCACCCTTCGACAAAATCAACAGCAGATGAAGCAGACAATTTACTTTTTATTCCCGTTAAAATATTTATTTTATTTATCCCGGGACCACTGTATCCCCCAAGCCGGGCTTCTACAGCGTCTGAGCCTATCACAGCTACAGATTTTATAGATTTTTTTAAAGGAAGGACATTTGAATCATTTTTCAGTAAAACGATAGATTTCCGTGCCGCTTCAAGTGCTGTATTTCTGTGTTTTTCATGACCGTTCCACTTTTTAGCTTCATCAGGATCAACATAAGGATTTTCAAACAGCCCAAGCCGGAATTTTGCAGAAAGAACTCTTGCAACTGCATTGTTTATTATGTCCTTATCGATCATTCCCGTTTCGAACGCCCTGAAAAGAGGAATATGATGATTATAATCAGTTTGAAAAATAACATCAAGCCCATTCTCGATTGCCTGCTCTGCAGATTCCTCGCGGTTTGAGACGGTATGATGAAGATCGAGTATGCCGCCGACAGCACTTGCATCGGAAATTACAAATCCTTTAAATCCCCAGACATCTTTTAATATCCTGTTAAGAAGATAATCACTTGCCGTGCAGGGTGCACCATCCAGGGAGTTGTAAGCGGTCATGACAGACTGAGCACCGGCTTCCTCGATGCATGCCCTAAAAGCAGGGAAATATACTTCATTGAGAAGTCTTTCCGAAAAATGAACCGGGTAACTGTCTCTGCCGCCGTCACCGGTATTTGCCACAAAATGTTTTGGAGTAGCTATCACACCTGACTTTTCAAAACTCTGCACAAAGGCAACACCCATTC
>JBHPGK010000075.1:0-15130 GCA_042570605.1 Candidatus Zhuqueibacterota bacterium | reverse complement strand
GGCTGTCCCCATCATCTGATATTTCAAAATCTCTTACTTCAATACCATTAATTAATATTTCCCTTATTTCAAATGCAGGGAATTCGCTTTTATCGAAAGTATAATTAAGATAGTAAAAATGAAAATTAACATCAGGATATCCAAATCCCATTTGAACCGGCGGACCAAGCAGTTTAAAAGACACCGGTATGATGCCGCCTTTTAATTCTACATCATATCTGCCGTTTGCTGCCCAATTAAAAAACAGGTGAATTTTGTTTTGGTCAACTTTAAAATCTTTTAAAGGTAATCCGTTGATTTTTGCTTCTTTGATTGAACTCCCTTTGATCTCGTCATTTTTGAAAAAAACCGTTACATACCTTGAATGGTATTTTTCATCAGCAAAATTGAATTGAACTTCTTTTTTGGGTGATAGTGAAGTAAGAGATTTTGAAATATCAGATGATGGGGACAGCCCTTATGATAAAAAGATCACCGGAAATAACAATCTTAATGTTAAAGCAAGATGCAGTTGGGAAAAAGGAAAATGGTATACTTTAGAGGTTAAAGGAATAGATTCAAATAATAAAGATGTGTTCCTTAAAGCAAAAGGATTATCTGAAGGGGGATTTGGATACTGGGATAATAAATGGAAATATTATGCAGCGGTTGTGGTTAAAGAAAGAGCCGGTTTGGAACGGACAGGAGAACCTGTTCATTTGAAAATGGCTCTATATTCAGACCGGCTAACTAATCCGGAAAATGAAATTAGGGTAGTTGAGCTGAATCCACGGCTTAGCAATAACAGAAAAACTTTTTATCGGGAAATTCCCTCTCAAGTCTATAATATTAATAATTGGGCAGAAAAGGAATTATTAGAAAAAGAGGAAATAGACGAAAATTCTAAAGAGAAAATAGTAAGATACCTTCCGACAACTACACTTGAAGCAGCATTTTTTGCAGATATTTATCCTTACTCTGAAAAAATATACTTGATCTTTTACGGCAATCCCGAAGCAAAAAAGCCGGAATATTCCACGGATTTAAGAATTTCGGGTCCGGAGATAGGTCAGACTGTTGAAAATGATCTTTTCAAATTTGACCTTGATGATAACAGCGGTGCCTTTTTCAGTATATTTTTGAAACAGGGAAAAGACGTTGTGCTTGAACATAAACTGGAAACTAACGGTGCAGTACACTGGAATCCCGGAGTATATTCACCTCCACACGCATGGGTGCATGCCTCAGACTGGAAAAACCCTGATTTCGAACAGGTTTCAGGTCCTGTTTTTCATATGACCAAACGTCATGCTATGCTCCCTCATATGGATAATGTAAAGGTAATGATAACCTATATGTTCTATTCCGGAAAACCCTATGTTGTAACAACTTCGCTGACTGAAGTCCTTGACGAGATATACGTGAAGGCTCTAAGGAACGGGGAAATTGTTTTTAATCATGAACAGCTGGATGAATTTGCCTATAAATCAAAAATGGGTGATATAAAAACAATGAAGATCGGAGGTTCACAGCCTCACCCGGAGCATGCCATAAGGGTTCCTTATGATACACCATGGCTTGCATTCGTTAACCGCGATAAAAAAATTGGATTTGGAGGAGTGCTTCTTGGACTTGCTAATACAAACCGTATGGGAGGACTGGCGGATGCAGAACAGCCTTACATATATGTCGCAAACGGTCCGTGGATATATTTCTCAAGAGCTCTGAATTATTCCTTCGGATCTAATAATCCTTCCCGGATGATACGCGTAAAAGAAGGAAGTATTTATTTTGAAAAGACCGCATACGTGCCTTTTGTTTTAGGGGACTCTCGGGACACAGAATATAAGATACTTGAAGATATATCGGCACATTTGAATCACCCTCTTGAAGTTATGTATTATCTCGATACGGATAACAGGAACAATAAATCCTGGGTTATCCCGATACTTGTAGAGCCGTTTGACGAAGGCGTTGAAGGGGCTGTTGGCGGTGATAAAAAGAAAAAGTAGAGGCGCATAGAGCATTGTTCTGTACGAAATGTTAAATCAAAATTAAAATAAAAAGGAAATAGATCGTGAAAAGATTAAAATTTATATCAGTAATTCTATTAATAATTGTATTAACATTTCAACCGGGTTTTTGTCAGTTGAAATATGGTAAAATTGTTAATAAGGAACCTGGTGACAAGTTCCTGAACGATCTGATGCTGCATGGAAAGCTCGATTTTGATCCCCTGAATATTAAAGAAGTTATTTTTAAAGCTCCTACTATGGAAATCCCTTATTATCATATAATTGTACCGGTAAAAGATTTCAAAGGGGGGAATCCAAGTATCACAAAGGTTAAGATAAACGGCGAGGACCCGGAGTTTTATTTTACCTTTGCTAACGGTCAGATGCATGTTGAAAACTGGCTGGTTCAAAAAGCTGATGAAGTTAAAAATATTGTGCTTGTGTTTAAATACGCATGGCATAATAAAAGAAACTATAAAATTGAAATTGAACTGCGTGCTCCGAAGGTTTTTAATCCGTCGGTACCTGGAGATTATATTATAAGCTCAACGGTACACGAAAACAAATCACCCTCAAAGGGAGGTATTCCTGAAGGATGGAAATATGCGGTGATGTTCAAACTGGCGGAGGAATACGGTCATGATAGGATTTCCGAACCTGTAGATATTGAATTAGCTGTTAGTCCCGGCAAGGTGCATGATCTCAGAAAAGAAGTGCGTGTTATGGAATATGATCCCGAAACCTGTGAATTTAAGGAGATCCCAAGTCAGACATATGCTCATGCCGAGTTTAAGGGCAGGTTTAGAAAAAGCGGAAGCACACATGCACCATCACTTTCCTGCAGAGTGTTCTTTTTAGCTGATGTTAAGGCAAATAAAACAAAAATATTTTCTGTGCTTTACGGTAATCCAAACGCCGGGATATCTGAATACAAAACCGATCTGAAGATAAATGGTGAAGTTTTAGGTGCTGTTATTGAAAACAATTACTGGGAAGTCAAACTTCATGAAAAGAGCGGGCAGCTTCATTATTACAGGATAAAAAAGACAGAGGGCAGGGAAGTCCCATTGTACTCTAACACCACCTCGGGATCCGTACATTGGAATCCCGATACATACGGCGGTATGGGGAGATGGGGACATACTTTCAGCTGGGATCCGCCTGAAAATATATATGTTCCTGCACGAGGTCCATTAATGTTTAAAGTTACACGCTCCGGCAGGATGCCCGGCTATAATCCTGAAATGATGGTTTCTGTTACGTATACATTTATTGCAAATTGCCCCTACGTTTTAATGTCTTCATGGATGGAGGTGATTTCGCCTTATGCGGCTTCTGCCATTCGCAACGGGGAAATGGTTTTTGACGCCGACCTGTTTGATCATTACGGATGGAAGGCAAAAAATGGAGAGAGAAGATTCCTGCGGACTCTTTTGAATCCTGATGAGGGATTTGATGCTCCGGCTATGATACCTATAGACACACCGTGGCTCTGCTTGTACAACAGCCAGGGTAAATACGCAATGGGGGCATTACATCTTAATGTATATAATTACAATAAAAAGGACGGCGTTCCTGCAACATACAGACCAAAATTCTTCCTGTATTGTCATCCACAGTGGCAGAGGCCATTAACATATTTTGTAAGGACACTGGTTTATCCGTTCGGCTATAATCACAGGTACCCGCCGATGACGATACCGGAAGGGAATGTCTATGTAGAGAATGGAGCTTACTTTCCATTCATGCTTGGAGATAATGATCCGTTTGAACCTATCGAGATCCTTAATGACAAGCTCAGGCACCCCCTCGAAATCTATTATGGTAATTAATCTTTTTATTTGATATATTGTGAAAAAATACAGAGATCAATAAATCGATTTTGGGGGGCAATCATGGAAATAAAACCTGATCAGTCTTTACTTAAAGTCTGGCGTATAATAATGTGGCTAAATTATCTTCCAACCACATTTTTGCCAATAATTCTTCTTTTTATTATTCAAATTGTAGAGAATCCTGGACCTTATGCACCGTTCAGCAGGGAGTATATTGGATTTTCCATTGCAATTATTGTAATTTTTGTGGTACTCACTGCTATAATGGGATTTACAAATTTCTGGATGACGAAATATTTCCACCGGCTTACATATAAGATAGGTGAAGGTGCAGTTTCTATCGATAAGGGTGTATGGTGGGTTCAGCATAAGGAAATTCCGTTTGATAAAATTGTCGGAGTAAGTTCTAAACAGGGTCCGCTGGAAAGAATGTACGGAATCGGTAAGGTCACTATTCAAACAGCCGGTTTTGGACAGGTAAATATGCCTGAGGGTATCCTTCTTGGTATACCGAATATGGATGAGATCAGAGGAAAAATAGTTGAGAAAATGGAGACGAAAACTAAAAAGAAAGATATTGATTGATTTAAATCTTATCATGGGCACTTATTTTTCTGGAACCATATTTTAGCAGCAACCGTTTTAATTTGTAAATAAATTTTTTTAACAGTTTTGTTTGAAATCCTCAAAAAAAATAAAAGGAATAAAACTATGGCTGAGATTAAATTAGGAGGAAATCCTATTAGTACTAATGGTGATTTACCTGTCGTCGGTGCATTCGCATTAGACTTCAAATTGACTAATACAGATTTGGCTGACATGAGTCTTAAAGATTTTACCGGGAAAAGAATTGTTTTAAATATTTTCCCCAGCCTTGATACATCTGTTTGTGCTGCATCTGTACGCAGGTTCAACAGTGAAGCTGAAAAACTTGAAAATACTGTAGTCCTATGTATTTCCCGCGATCTGCCCTTTGCTCACAAACGTTTTTGTACAGCCGAAGGACTTGAAAATGTGATTTCTCTTTCAGAATTGAGGCAACTGGATTTTGGTGAAAAGTATGGTGTTAGAATAATTGACGGGCTTTTAGCAGGGCTGCTCGCGAGAAGTGTGGTCATTTTTGACGAAAATGGTAGAGTAATCTACTCGGAACTTGTTCCTGAGATCAAACAGGAACCGGATTATAAAAAAGCAATAAATGCTTTAAAGTAAAATTTTTCCTGAAAATAATTATATAAAAAAAGAGGATATTGCCAAATATCCTCTTTTTTTATCAGTAATGAAAATTAAATTTATTGACCATTGGGTAATTGAGAATAATCGAATTCTGATCCAAGCATGCTGTGCGGTATCATAAAGATCACAAAAGTTATAATTGATGCTGCCAGTACCCAACCGTCAGCTTTCTGGTCATTTCTTCCTTTGATCAGCGCTATTACCCAGGCGATCATTGCGATCAGGGTTTTGTTATCTGTAAGATCAAAACCGAATGGAAAACCTGTCCAGTAATCTCCAAAAGCAAATTTCTGCATAATAGGTCCAAGTATGAATCCTCCTATGAACATCAACGCAGCAGTCCAGATAGCATATTTTCTTATGTTCTCGCCTTTAATAAGTACCTGTATACCTGCTTTTGTTGAAACAAGCATTGCGGCAAACATGAAAAACACATGAATTAATATAATTGAAAGCGGGACCTCATCCTTATACCTGATCTGTATCGGTCCTTTTTCAGGTATGCTTAACTTTGAACTATTTGAATTCAATTCAACATAATACAGGAGCTTGCCCGCCGGCGGTTGATGAGGTAAGAACCCGGTCAGGTTGTTCTCTTTGCGGGTCATTGTCACCGAAGTCCAGTCATCAGCAGTTTTGAAACGCTTATAATAAAGTATTCCCCCGATGTTTTTATCTAAAACCTCGATTTCTACTTTATGGTCTGTTTTACCTTCATGTGCTCTTTCAAATTCGTATTTAATAATTGAATTGGCAAATGACACTTCTCCATCAACTGGCCATGTGGGTCCGGTTTTACGCTGAAATACTGCTGAACCGGCTGTAATTACAAATGCGAGTATCCAGAATAGAATCGATCTTAACACTTTAATTCCTCCTTTTTATTGAACTCTAACATGAAAACAACTAATATAAATCCCTTGTTCCATATTAGGAATAAGGGTTTATAATTTAAAGAAAAACAACGATAATAGAAACAAATATTTGAAAAGTCAGAGACATTATATTGAATAATAAAATATACACTTTATTTTATATCTGACGTGGTTTTTTTAACTCCGGTCCAGACCCTTAATAGATTTCCTCCCCATATTTGTTCTATTTTTTTTCTGCTGTAACCTCTCTTTACGAGTTCGAGAGTGATATTAAACGTTTCAGACGCATCCCTCCAGCCTTCAATGCAGTGATCCGGTTCGAAAAAATCAGAGCTTATCCCGACATGTTCCGCTCCAATAAGGTTAACTGCATGGTCAATATGGTCAACAAAGTCTGCAATATCAGCGGGCGGATATTTTTCATAGAATTTATTTATCCTCTTGTTATAGGAATTTTGTATTTCCTCAGGTGCTTTTTTAAATTCAAAATATGACGGCCAGTAATGCGAAGAGAAATTAAATTCATTTCTTATGTCAGAGAGTTCTTTCCGCATCCCGGCAGGATCTTCTTTAATAAATGAATTGATCGCAACTATATTTATCACTCCTCCGTTCTCTTTTAATGCAAGAAGCTGTTCATCGTCTAAATTGCGGTGCACATTACAGAGTGAAAGACATGAAGAATGAGATGCAATTACTGGAGCTTTTGATAATTGAAGAACATCGAGCATGGATTTTTTTGAAAGGTGAGAGATGTCTATAATTATACCCAGACGGTTCATCTCAACTACGACCTCTTTACCATAATCACTTAGTCCGTTGTAAAGTGCCTCGGGACCATCAGGGTTTATACTTGAATCGCATATTTGATTATGACCCCCATGACACAGTGTTATATACCTGCATCCGAGATCATAGAATTTTTTGAGATTGTTAATATCCTTTCCAAGAGCATAACCATTTTCTATTCCGATCATTGCGACTTTCTTGCCTTCCGAAAGGATCCGCGGGACATCATCCGCATTCAATGCAAGCTCTATTCTATCATGGTGCTCTTCAAGCATTTTATGTATGGCTTTGAATTTTACCATTGCAGTATCAAATGCTACACGAAATCCATTTTCACTAACTGGAGTTTGAGGGATATATACTGCAAAAAAGGCTGCATCCAACCCGCCTTCTTCCATTTTATTAAGTGTTACAAGGTTGTCTTCCAGGGCTATCATGTCTCCTTTGATATAAGGGAGTAGTTTTGGCCATACGAATGTAACTTCGATATCCAGATGTGTATCCATAACCATAGCTTTTTCATGGATGTCTTTTGCTTTGTTGAGAATTTCAGTATCGGTTGTTTGTTTCTTGTCTCCTCTATTTGAACAGAAAGCTGAAAGAACAAGGCAACATAAAAAACCGATCCTGATAAATCTTCTAATATTCATTATAAATACCTGCGGATAAAACTTTATTTCAATTGATTGTATTATTCAAAATTGTTGTGATTTTGAATTTAACAATAAAAGTATGACAAAAACAATATTTAATAGGTTGATTTATTTGAACTTCCCCCATTTTTTCCAACGTATATGTCATTCCGAGTCCCGATTACTCAGCGATTTTCCGGGAGTAATTTAACTGACAAATCCGGATTGCCCCCATTTTTCAAAACGGAGCTGTCATTGCGAGCGAAGCGAAGCAATCCCATACCACGAAGAACTAAATTTTAGTATAGAATATGATGAGATTGCGGATACGTCCCGCCGTAGGCGGTAGCTTCCCCGAAATAACCACGCTATAGGCGGACAAGCGGGACGCGCGTCGCTTCGCTTCTCGTCCCGCTTGTGCGGGATCCGCCTCTGGCGGATAATGACATCTTCGATTCAATTATATTTCATGTCCATATTTCTCCTGAGTATATACATTATCAATAAGATAATTCCTATAACCTTGTAAATTTCGGGGGTAGTCCAGTTAAAAGGTTGATTTATAAGACTCTTTTGGTTAATTTTAATCGTTAGATTAATACTTTTTAAATTTAATTACAGGTTTTAAAATGAGTTTTGATAAAATGATTGGCATAAAATCTGAACGTATATTGCTCAGATATTTGAAAGAATCAGACCTGGCTGAATTTCTGTCTTACAGGTCAAGACCTGAGATTGCCGAATATCAGTTCTGGGGTCCATTTACCGAAAAAGATGCCCGTGACTATATTCTGAAATACAAAAATGAACCGCCGTGGCTGTCCGGTTCATGGACACAACTGGGGATAGTATTGCTTAAAGAGGATAAGCTGATAGGCGACTGTGCTCTTAGAATCGACTCAATTGAACCCAGGATTGGAGAGATTGGTTTTAATTTATCACCGGATTACCAGGGTAAGGGATATGCTTCAGAAGCTGTCAGGGCTTTACTTGATTATACATTTGACACTCTGAATATGCACAGGATCATGGGTGTAACCGATTCAAGAAATACTGCCTCTGTCAAGCTGATGGAAAGGATCGGGATGAGAAAAGAAGCTCATTTTGTTAAAAATATCTGGTTTAAAGGAGTGTGGGGGGATGAATATCTATTTGCTGTCCTCAAAGAAGAATGGAAAAACGCGTAGAATTTTCACCATATCAAGTTAAATCAATTTAATATTAACCTTTCTTCATAATTTAAGATTTCCCCAATTCAGGATATAGTTTGTTTTTACAGTCAGGGCAGATACTATGTGTAACATCTTTCTGCGCGTACCGAACAAGATATTTTTCAAAATTGATTAATAAATTTATCTTGAAATAAATTCAAAAAATATGTTATATTCAGAATACAATCCTATTGATATATAGATATTATGAATATTGACTTTTTTTGAAAATATTCTTATTACATGAATAAAAATCATGTCTTCTTGAAAAAGATATTTTTTCAGTATTCAATATAAAAGGAGGATTTATGAAACGATTAATAAGTCTGATGCTGCTTATTCTGTTTTTCTTCTCAGGAATTACAATAGCGCAGGTTCTCCGGACGCCTGAGGACTATTTTGGTTTTAAACCTGGAACTGATTACAAGCTTGCAGGATGGGATCAAATTGTTGATTATTTTCGTTATATCGGTGGCGAATCTGAAAGAATGACTGTTCAGGAATTGGGTAAAACGACAAATGGATACCCTTTTATTATGGCGGTTATTTCCTCAGAAGAGAATATTAAGAACCTTGACCGCTATCGCGAGATATCTAAAAAGCTCTCTGATCCAAGAAAATTCTCCCCGGAAACGGCTAAATCATTAATTAATGAAGGGAAAATAGTAGTATTGGTAACCTGCAGTATGCACGCAACAGAAGTAGGTGCGGCGCAAATGTCCACAGAGATGGCATATGAACTGGCAGCAGGTGACAGTCCCGGGATACAGCAAATACTCGATTCCGTAATTTTTTTACTTGTCCCTTCATTTAATCCGGACGGATTGATCCTGGTTAAGGAATGGTATGATCAGTATGTAGAAACTCCATATGAAGGCAGTTACATGCCCTGGCTTTATCATCACTATGTGGGGCATGATAACAACAGGGACGCATTTATGCTGACACAGGTAGAATCTCAAATGGTAAATAAAATTCTTTATCATGACTGGTTTCCCCAGGTATACCTCGACATGCATCAAATGGGAAACAGGAGTGCACGAATATTTATTCCTCCGTTTACTGATCCCATAAATCCCAATGTGAATCCGTTGATCTGGTGGGAAACAAATGTGATTGGCGAACTCATGGGAGCAGACCTGGAAGCGGCAGGAAAAACAGGGGTCATGACAAGTGCATTTTTTACAGCATGGTGGGAAGGAGCATTCCTTATGACGGCATGGAACCACAATTGTGTCGGACTTTTATCAGAGTTGGCAAGCTGCCGCGTAGCTACACCAATATTTCAGCAGATATCCGACTTGAGTGGCGGAGGTAGGGGACTGCCGGAATATCGTCCTTATATGAATTTCCCGAATCCATGGAAAGGCGGCTGGTGGAAATTGCGGGATATAATGGATTACGATAAGATTACAGCTTATTCACTGCTGGAAACTTCCGCAAAATTTAAAGATAAATTCCTAACTAATTATTACAAAATGGGCAGTCAGGCAATTGAAAAAGGTAAAAATGAACCTCCATTTGCCTATCTTATACCTCCCGACCAACACGATCAGGTAACTGCCGAAAAGATGTTGAAGGTCTTTGATGAAGGAAATGTTGAAGTCCATCTGGCGAATACAGACTTTACTGCTGACGGAGTATCTTATCCAAAAGGCACCTATGTAATTTTAATGTCACAGCCTTATCGAAATTATGCCAAAGACCTTCTTGAACCGCAAAATTATCCCGATATGAGGCAGTACCCCGGCGGACCTCCGATAGCACCTTATGACATGGCAGGCTGGACTGTTCCAATGCAGATGGGTGTGAAAGTCATTCCTGTTACAAGGAAATTTGATGCTGATCTATCTCTTATTGAAGATTTTACTACTGCCGGAAAAGTCTCCCCGGATAAAAATGCAGGATATGCTTATATATTGGATCACAATGAGAATAATTCTTTTATTGCTGCCAATCTTCTTTTAAAAGAGGGATACAAGGTTTACTGGTCGGAAAAACCTGTTACGGTCAACGGGGAATCTAAAACTGCAGGTACGATTATTGTTCCTGCAACAGGCAATCTGCATTCAAGAATTCGTTCAATAGCAAAAGAATACTCCGTAAATGTGATTTCGGGCAAGTCAAAGATATCCGGGAAAGGATACCTTCTCAGTAAACCACGGCTGGCAGTATATAAACCCTGGACATCCTCAATGGCTGAAGGGTGGACCCGTTGGGTGCTGGAACAGTACAAATTTGATTACACGAATATCCTTAATGATGAAATTAAAGCAGGAGGGCTGAACAAACGGTATGATGTTATAATTATCCCCGATATCTGGGCTGAAGGAATTATTAAAGGCCGCGAAGAGGGAACAGTACCTCCTGAATTTGCCGATGGTATTGGTACGGAAGGTCTGCAGAATTTAAAAATGTTTGTCGAAGAAGGCGGAACTCTTATATTAATGGATTCTTCTTCAGATCTGGTGATAGGAGAATTCGGGCTGCCTGTTGTTAATACAATTAAGAATGTAGAGCCGGATAAATTTTTCTGCCCCGGTTCGATCCTGAGTATTGAAGTTAACAATGAACACCCTGTTGCTTTTGGAATGCCAAAGCAAGCAAATGCATTTTTCCGTTCCGGCCCGGCTTTTAAAATAATGCCTTCATTTAAAACTGAGGCGAAAGTAATTGCAAAATATCCTTCAAAAAACATTTTAAAGAGCGGCTGGATCCTTGGAGAAAACTACATTGCCAATAAAGTGGCGTTAGCGGAGGTCCCCGTTGGTAACGGCAGGGTAATTCTAATTGGTTTTAATGCTTTTCAGCGTGCTCAGTCGCATAATACATTTAAAGTTGTATTTAACAGTATATTTTACGGGGCTGCTGACTTGACCGATCTACCAAGGTGACGGCTATCTTATTAACAAAAGCTACATGAAACAGGGCTCCACATGGAGCCCTGTTTTTTTGAATTGAATATAAATTATGAGAATTATTTAGCAATCCAAGTATGGAATAATCACCTGCACATTTGCTCATCTGAAATATTTGAATTGTACAATGTCTCTGAATAATAGTTTCCTTTATAAATATCGCGTGCTATAACAACATTTGAAAGTCTGTAAATAATAATAGTAGTCTAAGTTCTGTTCTTCTCTTTATATTCCTAATCCTTTTGCAATACCTGCACCATAAGCCTTATCAGCTTTGCTAAAGTGTTCAACCATTTTTGTTTGTATCTTATTTGGAACATTTCTTAGAGCTCCAACGATATTTTCAATTAGTCGTTTCTGTTCGTCTGGCTGCATTAATCGGAAAAGGTTTCCTGGTTGAACATAATCATCGTCCACACCTCTTTTTTGCTCATACCAATTTGCATCACCCGAAATTTTGAGCGGCGGTTCTTTATAAGAAGGATCTTCTAACGGTCCGCCAAAACTGTTAGGTTCATAATTCACTGATACTCCACTATTATCATCAAATCTCATATGACCATCGCGTTGGTAATTGTTGACTTCTGCTGCTCGTGGGCGGTTTATTGGTAATCGTTCAAAGTTAACTCCTATGCGGTAACGATGCGCATCTGCATAGGCAAAAATTCGTGCCTGAAGCATTTTGCATGGAGAAAATGATATGCCCGGCACGACATTCGCTGGTGAAAAAGCTGATTGCTCAACTTCAGCAAAATAATTCTCAGGATTTCTGTTCATTTCCATTATTCCAACTTCAATCAATGGATAATCCGCATGCGGCCAGACCTTTGTCAAATCAAATGGATTCCAATGATATGTTTCAGCTTCAGCTTCCGGCATTACCTGCACATAAAACGTCCACTTTGGATAATCTCCTTTTTCTATTGTTTCAAACAACTGACGCGTATGGAAATCCGGGTCCTTACCAACAATTTTATCAGCTTCTTCCTGAGTCATAGTCTTGATACCCTGTTGAGTTTTGAAATGAAACTTAATCCAGAATCTTTCATTATTTGCGTTGATGAAGCTGTAGGTATGACTGCCGTATCCATTCATAAAAGGGATCCCCCTGGGAATGCCGCGATCCGAAAACAGTATTGTCACTTGATGAAGTGATTCCGGGACCTGTGACCAGAAGTCCCACCACATAGTCTCTGATCTCAGATTTGTCTGAGGCATACGTTTTTGAGTATGGATAAAATCGGGGAATTTTATAGCATCCCTTATAAAAAAGGTTGGAGTGTTATTCCCCACCATATCCCAATTACCTTCTTCCGTATAAAATTTCAATGCAAAACCTCTAACATCACGAACAGTATCCGCAGAACCTTTTTCCCCTGCCACGGTAGAAAAACGACCGAATACGTCCGTTTTTTTCCCAACCTTAGAGAATATTTTCGCTTTAGTGTATTTTGTAATGTCATTGGTTACAGTAAGGACTCCATGAGCACCTGCAGCTTTTGCATGGACGACTCGCTCCGGAATGCGTTCACGATTAAAATGAGCAAGCTTTTCAAGCAGGTGATGGTCTTGCAGCAATGTTGGACCACGCTCACCGGCTGTAAGTGAAGTCTGATTATCGCTTATTGGTATACCCGCCGCTGTCGTTAAAGTTTTTGGTTTACTCATTGTTTTCCTCCTTTCTTTTTTCATGTATTTGATGATTTATTGATTTTCCTGACATTCTTTACATAAACCTGTCAAAATTACCTTTTTTCCGGTTATGGTAAAAGTTCCCCGGATATTATCATGTATTTTTAAATTATCATTATCCTTACTGTAGAAATCAATGATTTCCCCGAATATTTTACAATTTGAATGATAATAATTCTTTATATTTGATCAAACTGCCTTTGATTTCTATACCAGTCAACTACCTTAATTAGTCCAATTATGTGAAATGAATGTATTGTCCTGTTCACCGCATCGAATGAAATACCCGGAAATATTTTACTTACTTTTTTATAAACCGTATCTGTGTTCGGATGCTCTTTTGACTTTTTCAGTATTTCGTTGATCTTTATTCGCTGAGGAGTTGATTTAAGATTGGGAGCCTTACACTTTTTCTTTAGATCTTCAAATTATGAATTAATTATCGTATTATTATAATATAAGAATAATTTCTGTTTGTCAAGGATTATTTAATCAGGAGTTACCCCGAAATTCAGCAAAAAGTTACCGTAACTAATTGATATATAAAGAGATAAAAAATTTTGTTAGTGGAATTGAAATTTTCTCATTGTCCCATTGGGACAAAATATTTATAGACAAATTTATCTCACACAATAAAAAGTCCCGTAGGGACGGTATGTAAGCTTAAATCCATGTAATCAGCTTAAAACCAAAGTCAGGATATATCGTCCCTACGGGACTTAAAAATTTAAGGTTGTCAGGTATCTACTCTATAGGCTATAAACATTTTATCCCTAACGGGATATTTTTATTTTCAGTTTAAATTATCTGCAGTCATTGTTGCCTAAAATTTAAACGGTTTAAAAGCCTGACAATCAGTTTTTAAATTCAAAATATCATTTTTTTCTACAACTATTCAAAGTATAAATTTCGGTGGAACTTCACTTATTTAATATGTTTTCAAAAACGAAATACTTGTCAGAGTGAGGACTTAGAACCCGCATTCGCAAAGAATAAAAATCTTACCGGGATAAAATTACTGTTTATCCGGATTTTATTATTTTTTCACGGATTTTTTCAATGATTAATATGCTTAATAGAATAAATCCGAAAAGTAAAACAAATTCGATCAAAAGATCAAAAAAAGCGTAACTGCCACCCGCTAAAATACTTTTAAGACCAAAAACAGAAATAAGAATATATCTGCATATCCCTGCAATAACAATTGCTGAAGCAAGAATTAAAAAATTCAGCTTCGTATTTTTCTCCCCCTCTTGAGCAACAGTGGCCCCATTCTTTTTAATTTCATAGCCAAGTCCAAGGCTCTTCCAGAACAGCTCAACGATATATAAAATTCTTTCTCCGGATTCATTGACTGCAAAATTATGTATAGAAGAACTCCTGAACTTCCTCTTTTTTGAGATTATCTGTCCATCGTATTTTATAATTTCTTTTCCGCTCCATATACTGCAGAGTATTTCAATAATATGCCCGTTAAGTTCTTCCTGATATTTTAACATATCAAATTTCTTTAAAGATCACGTTTTAAATAAAGATCGCAATGCCATTTGGTGGTCATCATATCCTTAATTTCTTCGTATGTTTCTTTTACACCAATTTTTACACACTCGCTTCTTGTGCCGTTTTGTTGAAAATGAATATATGTTTGTATTTTTTCATCACCGGAGGTTTCTTCGACGTACCATACCAGATCAAGATTTATTAAAATTTTTGGACTTTTAGCGCCGGTTTGTGTAAGCTCTATGAATTTCACCCTTTATTCTCCTTTGATAAATATATATTATCCTGAAGGTTACTTTCCTGAATGATAAAAAATATTTTTAATGAAAGCAATGAAAAAGGGCTCACTTTAGAGCCCTTGAGTACAATCTTCATATTAATCCTCAGATATGAAGAGTTTCGTCACAATATAGGTTGTTTTTTATCTCAAAGTTGTTTGGATCGGAAA
>JBHPGK010000074.1:0-15153 GCA_042570605.1 Candidatus Zhuqueibacterota bacterium | reverse complement strand
GATTAATAAAAGGGGAGGTATGCCTGTGAAGGACGGTTTTTTCAATCTTTATCGAAAAACCTTTTGAAAAAAATATGGAAAATAGCCTTAATTATATGAAGCCAGGGAGCAATAAAAATATTATAAAGCAGGCTGTGTTCAGTTGAAGTGTCCTCCGCTAAACCCGAGCTTTGCTTTTCAAAGAATTGTTCTCCGAAGAACTTTGTTCCCAGCTTGTCAAATTCCGTAACGGCAGATTCGTTCTTTTTCCATTCCTTTTTCTCTTTCTGCAGGAAAACTATGAGCCTGCTTTTGGTCTTTTTACCTTCAAATTCAAGCCGGTTTTTTGAATAAAGAGAATCCAGTTTCTGGAATTCCAGCAACTTGGAATATATTATAAACGCATTCACAAGGGCATCCTCATAATCCCGGATTCTGAAAGCTTGTCCAAGCAGGTAAACATCTTCAGAGTTTTCCCCCTGACTCTTATTATACGTTTTCCCTTTTTCAAGGGCTTCAGAAACATCGACCTTTGCCCTGCTCAGGACTTCAGTAAATACCTGTTCTGCTACTTTCCTTGTTTTAGGGGTTGTTTTTACTTTTAAAACCTTTAAGGTTTTTGAGGCTTTAATATAAAGAGCTTTATCAAAAGATTTCTCAATGGATTTATTTAAAATATCTCTGATGCGGTTGTCGATCTTAAGGTGTATTTCACTGCCTTCAACAAATTTATATTCAAAATGTTTAACAAATTCCGCAAGATCAGTTACGGATTTATTGTCAATTATAAACAGCAGCTTTTCTTCAACAAGTTTTGCTGTCTGGCTTATAACCTTTTCCCACTGATCCTTATTAATATCTGTTTCAAATCGGTCTTTTAATGTTTTATAAAAAAACCTTGCTTCCGGGTAAAATTCTGCGTTGAATAATGCCTGAAGATAATGAGTGCCATGCTCAATAAGTATTTCATTTTTAATTTCGTATTTATTTAAAAATGAATGAATTTGTTTTAATTTATTCTCGATAATGGTTTTATTATCATCTGTCTTGGGAATTTTTGAAAGTTCTTCCAGGTTTTCATTCAAGCTCATATTAGCAGTATTATTAATCAGGGTTGAATTATCTCTTCCTCTATCCGGGTCAAGTTCTGCAATGAGAAGAGCCGTATCAAATTTGTTGTTTTTTAACTGCATGTTGTAATGTTTCTTCTTGATAATTCTAAGGTCTGACAACTTTGAAGTAATTATTTCCGGCTGCTGTAATTCGTTTTCAAATAGCTTAAAATCCTCTATTATATTTTTTGCATCCGTATAATATTTATTGTCAAGTGCATAGGTCGCAAGTTCAATCTGATATGATTTCTTATTAGCCAGAAATTTTGATAGTTCGGATGCATATTTATATTGATGCTCCTTTTTCATGGAGTCATAATATTCGGATATTTTCTTTTTTATGTCATAAATTACATCTTTTATCTCTTTTGGGACGTTAAACTTTTTATCCGGATCAATATAATTGTCGATTTTATATTTATAGATGATCTTCAAACTTGCTTCGATCTGCTTGTTTATCAGTGCGTGCAAAATTATGCTTAAAACAAGATTGTTCTCTTCTGAATTAAAGATGTCAAGAGCATCGATCGCTTTATCCGGTTCTTTAAAGTCAATCAGCTGCTTAATACTTTTTAACACAATTTTGGAAATATCCTGATCTTCAAGGTCCAGAAAATCCTTGATCTTTATCGCTGCTGAGATATCGAAAAGTTGGGGAGTCAGCACACTCTCAAAATTTTTCTGTCCTTCTTCAATAATTTCATTATAATCGGATTTGTTGATCTTTTCCAGTTTAAGAAGGGATTTCAGGTCCATTACATTATCGAATTTTCTGTTCCTTAGGGCTTCAAGAATCCCAGCTTTATCGGCTATTTTTTCTTTTGTTGCTTCTTCCATTATAATAGTTTTTGTCAATTAAGTTTCAATTGATAATTTAGTTCCCTTATAGCGAAAAATCAACATATTTTATTAAAATACAAAATATCAAAAAAGTGTTTTCTAAAGTGTTTTATACGAAAAATCGAATGAAAAAGATGCTTTTTTTATCCCTGGTGCTCTCAGAGTATTATAATACTTTCAAATCCGACGATAATAAAATAATTACCGGTTCTTTTTTTATTATCGACAGTCATTAAAAATAAATGCTGTTAGAACGGGTTTTTAAGTGTTTTTTTCTTTTTTTCAGGTATTTATGTAAATATTTTTAGAAAACACTCGATTTAAAGGTCATATTTTCTTATTATTGAATGTAAATGTACATAAATATTCTGAAAGGTTTTAAGATGAATTCAAAATATTTATTTTTTTTGATTATTGCTTCAATTGTTTTCGGTTTTTGTGGTGACTCCACCGATAAAGAAATTTTCAGAGTCGGGGATGTGATCAGATTAGTCGATGAAGGAAAATTTAAGAATGCTGAAAATTTGATTCACAACGGAATTACAAGTGATCTGTATAATAAAGTGGAAAAATGGGACTTGCAGTTTCAAATGGAAAGAATGAAAAGAATTAAGATGGATTTTAGATTGAAAAGGGAAGATGTTGAAAAAAGGCTTAAAGAGATCTTACCGGATGTCACAACAGGCCAGATCAACAAATGGACAGAAGATGGAAGTCTGGAGAACTACAAAATTGATGGGGAAGTATGGTTTTTTGCACGATGCGTTCCGAATCTGTTTAGAATAAATAAGGACGCTGCCAAATTGCGGGATGAAATAGATCCACCGTCCGGTGAGTTTAATATAACGGAGACCAGGAAAGCTGTTGTTAAATCAGTGGTTGATTATTATAAAAACAGTACGGGTGAAAAGATCAGAAAACAGTTGGAAAAAGGAACACTTAATAATTACGGTTTTATGAAAAAGAATTATTCAGATTATAAATTCAATATGAAATATACACTTTCAGTTAAGGAAAATGTTACACCTGTAAATCATACTGTCAGTGCATGGCTTCCATTCCCGAGGGAAAATTACAGGCAGTCGGATATAAAATTGACAGGAGCTTCTCAGGAAGATTATATTATTGCACCGAACGATTTTTTGCACCGGACAGTATATTTTCAGAAAAAAGCCCAAAGCGGTGAGCCAACGAAATTTGAAATTGAATTTGAATATACAACACATCCTTTCGTAGTGTTCGTAGATCCCGATAGGGTGGATGAGTATGATGTTTCCTCTCCTTTATATAAAGAGTTTACTTCACAGAGATTACCTCATATTGTCTTTACCGAAGAGTTGAGGGCGCTTGGCCGGGAAATTGTCGGCGATGAAAAAAATCCATATCGGAAGATGAAAAATATCTTAAAATGGATTCATGACAACAGACCGTGGGCATCAGCCCGTGAATATTCAACGATCTCAAATATTTCGATGTACTGTTTTACAAGCGGGCACGGTGACTGCGGCATACAGACGCTGCTGTTAATGACACTCGCCAGGATCTCCGGGGTGCCTGTAAAATGGCAGAGCGGATGGGTAACACCGCCTGACGGAAAAAATCTCCATGACTGGCTGGAAATGTATATTCCACCGTACGGCTGGCTCCCTGTTGATGCATCAGGGGGACTCCAGGAGTGGTCAAAAGAAGATATAACAAAAATTTTGAATGAAATTTACGGGAAAGAATACAATAAAATCCTGCAGAATGCTAATCTGGCTATCGATGAACTGCAGGAAAGGATCCTGTGGTATAACCTCGGCAGTGTTAATCCCTACAGGATGGTTGTAAATGATGATTTTTCTCAGGAACTTTTCCCCGCAAAAAGATGGCACAGAAGCGAGCCTGTAGATTTCCAGAGGGGTGAGGCGGAATACCTCGGTGAAAATCTCTATTTTGATAAATGGAGATACAGCCTGAAAATACTCGATATTAAGATTAATTAATTGGTCCGGGACAGCAGGTATTTCTGCTTTTCAATTCCTTAAATGGATGTAAATACCTGAAATTCCTTTAAAGAGCAGTCCGGCACTGATCAGGATATGGAACCAGTTCGCCTCGGGAAATGCCACATAAACAAGACCCATTACGCATCCGGTCATTGTTGTTTCAACGGTGTTTACTTTATACGATAATGCAACCTCCCGTTCATCATGATCTTTTTTCAGGGTCAGTATCATTCCCATAACAAAAATAAAAAATGCCAGCAGCCCGTAATCTCCAAATTTCAGGCATGCGAAAAATGTAACTATTCCTGAAATTACTGCGCTTATATGTAATGCAAGAAAATTACCTCTAAGTGTCATCTTCTTCCTCCTTTGTAAAAAAGATAGATTCAATGTTTGTTTCAAAATATTTTGCCATCTTTATAGCAGTCAGCACTGACGGCACAAACTTGCCGCGCTCTACTGCGTTAACAGTCTGCCTGCTCAAATTAACTGCCTTTGCCAGCTCATCCTGTGTGATGTTTTTTTCTGCCCGCCAGACCTTAAGCCTGTTCACAAGCTTCATGTTTCCTCCGGTTTTACTTGAAATAATGTAAACAATAGAATACAATATGTCAAGTATTATTTACATTATGTATATAATACGTTACGTTTTCAAATAAAAAATGTTACATTTCCCTAAAATTAATTTACTGTTGATTGATTTTGTATATTTTTATTTGAAGTAAAAATGCATGTAAAACGTAATAAATAATATGCAGTAAAAAATTTGGTTTTTTTACTGTGACAAATGTTTATATTGACTTTTAACGATAAATATTAATAAATCATTCTTTTAATAGCGATGAACAGTGATAATTTAAATATTACAGCTGCAGAACTTTATAATAAAGGAATTTCATATTTTCAATCAGGTAATATTGTTGCCTCAAAAAGCAGCTTTTCCGCAGTATTGAAAATAAAACCGGATCACTCTCAAGCTTTGAATAACCTTGGTGTTCTTGAATTCAGGGAAAACAATATAACTGAGGCAGAAGACCTTTTTCATAGATCGTGCAGATCAGATCCTGAAAATTATGATGCAGCAGCAAATTTGGCTAATCTTTACTTCCAGGAAAAAAAATATGATAAAGCTGAAAAGCTGTTTTTGTTTCTTAATCAAAAAGAACCGGGAAATCGTGAGTATCTTTTAAAACTCGGAGATTGTTATGTTGCCTATGCTGAATATAATACCGCATATAATTTCTACAGGAAAGCCGGAAAATTAAATCCGCATGATGAAAGGATAATTAAAAGAATTAATTTATTATCATCTGCATTGACACCTTTACCATTTTCAATTTCAAAACCGGAATCCAGCGGGGAAATCAGAATCTGTTATGGTAACAGAATTGACCATATTAAAGAACTTGAAAAGTTTTCCTTTATAAAAACATCTTTAATTGATGAACCTGCAGGTGAAAATCTGGATTTCCATAATCCTGTGGATTTTCTTTTTGTGAAAGATGATCCAAAAATATTTAAAGAAAATTTACCTGTTTTATGTAAAATACTGATTTTAGATAAAGAATATGATTCAACTGTCCTGAATGAATCACAGCGGTTAAATAACATAGATTTTGTTTTCTGCAGAGACGATACTCTTGCGGAAAAATTAATTTCCCAAAAAGTGTTCGCAGACTACCAGGTAAAAATATCAGAAATTGATGCTGAATCTACGAAAAATTCACCGGAAAATACGTGGAATTACCTTAATGACCTTTACCTTGAGATGGTTCTTTATTATGCAGACATACTCGAACTTCAGGATAATTATGAGCAGGCAAACTGGATACTGCAGAAAGTATCTTCACATTTTCCTGATGATAAAAGAATTTCCGAAAGATTATCAGAAGGCAAAAAAAAGATCAAACACCTGTTTGAACCTGGAAAATATATAAATTTATATATTGAGTCCGCAGAGAGATCCGTGCCGAATTACAATGTGTCATCTCTTAAAAGATTTAAATGGCTTTTAGAACAGGTCAGATCATTTGGCGAAATTTCCTCCCTGATAGATATTGGCTGTCACAAAGGCGAGTTCTGTTTTGCTTTAGCTGATGAGGGATATAATGTAACAGGTATTGATATAGCTGAAAAGAACATAGTTTCCGCTAAACAGCATCTTAATAATGTTGATCATTTAAAAGGAAACGTCGATTTTTATGTTTCTAACGGGAACAGCGTACATGATATTTTGCCGGAGAATATGTTTGACGGTGCAATTTTATTTGAGATACTTGAACATGTGCCGGATGTTCATGCTGTTTTAAATTCTGTTGAAAAAGTAGTCAGACCTGGCGGATATATATTTATTTCGGTTCCCTGTACCCACCTTGAAACAATTTATAATATCATATTCAATATTCCAAAACAGCATGCCGAACACGTCAGGAGATTCGATCTTCAAAACATTCCTGTCTATTTTAAAGATAAAAAGGACCTGTTTTTCGAAGAGATTAAAGCGGAATCAGGACTTGATGAACAAAAGTGGATCGGTATCAGGTACCGGGTTTCCTAATCCGCTGTTTTTCCGTTACTATTTCTAATAATTTAGGAAAAAACAACTCCTCCTGCAAAATCTACCGGAAAATTTTACTTATTTCAGTAAAATCATCCTTTTTGTTTCTGTAAATGCTCCTATTGTAATTTTGTACAAATAAACGCCTGAATTTACTCTCACTCCATCTTCATTCCTTCCGTCCCATATTATAGAATGATATCCCGCTTGTATTCTTTCTTTAATCAAAGTTCTTACTTCCTGCCCGAGGATGTTATAAATTTTCAGAGAAACATCATGACCTTTCGGCAGTGCATATTTTATTGTTGTCTCCAGATTAAATGGATTGGGGTAATTTTGGATAAGATCAACGGACTCTGGAAATTCTTTATTTTCAGTATCAATCGAGTCACTGTTCGCAGGAATAAAAGCAACCAGTAAACCAGGTGCACTTAGGGCTACAACTCCAGATTCCGTGACGGTGAAGCCCTGTGGATCTACAAAGCGCATATCGTAACGATCGGTAGATTGCGGAATTATAGAAACAGCATCACCTTTCGAGGGATCAATGTAAAATACTTGTTGAAAATCAGGTCCTAAAGCTGTATACAAGTTCCCCTGGTTATCAGAGGCGATTTGAAACCAAGAAATATTACTATTTGGTTTCCATACTTCTATTTCTAGGGAGGGATTGGATATGTCTATTATTTTCGGCATTAAGGATTTCATAATAACCGCAGCATAGATTTTACCCTGTGGTGTAATCGTAAGGAACACTCTTTCTGCTTCGGAAGAGAACGTGTGATATATTTGATATCCATTTTCACCTGCGCTGATTACACTATTTAAATCTGCATCAAAGTAATATATTTTGTCATCTGAAGGATTAAATTGAAGCCGGGTATCCCAATGAAAATCGCCGGGAAGTGTTATAGAAAACTCCTCTATCCCTGCCGGGGTCATCTTTTTTAATACATTTTGGAACAACAAATAGATGTTGCCTGTATCGTCAAATGTATATTGGTTGGGCTGCAGCTGGTTAAGTAAATGATTTGGATCAATCCGGACAGAATCGTTGATGTAATAGTTGTAGAATTTCTGCCCAAATAAATCAGATCTTTGTCCTACAATAACGTCATCCTGATGGTCTATGTACCAGGGGACAGTTCCTTCAAGTAGTACTTGTGATGTTTGCACAGTAGTATCATCAATATTGATCTGGTATAATGTTGACGTATATATATCGAGTGTATAAAGTAAGCCCTCATAAAAAACCAAATCACCGGTTGCATGAAACCCAAGAGGAGTCATTTCTCCTTCTGTTGAAATCAAGGTGATGCCATATTGAGCAGAAGCACTATACAATTGACCTGCATTATTAAAGGTTAAATACGCTGGTCCGGAACCACCTGTTTGAGAAAGCGCTGTCGAATATATCTCAACGCCTTGCTGCTGCGAATACTTCAAGATATGTCCATGCTGCGCATCGAACATAAAAAGATTGCCGTTTGGATCAAAATCTATGTCGGAGATCCTATTTGATTCTATCGTTACTACATTAGTGAATGGTCCATTTAGGCTTATTCTTGTTATTTTTGAAACTGAATCAAACTTCCTGCATACATATATACCATCGTCAGGTCCAATAGTCATATGGTCTATATTTAAGAAAAAACTTTTGAGTTTTTCAGCTTCTCCATCAGGTTTCAATTCCCACAAACCTCTCGAGGATACAGCAAGCACCTTTCCTTGTGAAGTCTTTCCTACGCAGATATTGTCAAATTCCGGACTAGTCTCAACCGTATAGTACCTCAGAATCTGACCATCAAGGTTTAACACTACAATTCTTCTGTCTAAATTACCAGATACATATATTTCTTCTCTATTTATTACCAGGTCCATTGGTGTAATAAGCCAGTCTTTGATTATTTCGGTCATAGTCCAGCTGGTGGGTTTAAGTTTCTTAAAAAGAGGAGTTGTTATTGGTGCTGGTTTGGTCGTTTGTTGCGATTGAGTTACAAATGCTTTTGGGGATGTTTGAGTTTTTTTTCGGAAGCCAACATTTCCTTCATTGAATTGATGAAGTGCAACAATACTTAAATCTGATTTAAATTGTCCAAATATATAATGAAAAGATAATATAAACAAAGTAATAAAAATAAACATTTTGATTTTATTTTTCATTTTTTAACCAACAATTTTTGAGGTATTTACATAAAATTTAGTAGTGAAGGATTACGTTTGGTTTCAGCGATTGAAACCGCATTAAATAAACTGAAATAAAGAACATAACTATAAAATTTACCCCAAAATCGTCTATAAGAATCAGCGATTTCAATCTTCTGGAAACAATGGTTAGAACTTAAATATAGGGGTTTTGATGTCCCTTTCAAATACTTATACTTATTTCAGACTAAATTCCTGATGAAACACTTATTAACTATTCCCCTTAATTAACACCTGCTCAACAATACAGACCACCTGACTTACTCAGCTATGGAAAGAACAATATTGTAGTAAATGACCATACAGGACCGGCTGTTGATGTGCCGTGAACATCTTTTGAAACAATTTTCCAGTAGTAGGTTGTGCCTAAATTGAGTGGATCAAGAGTATACGTGTTAGTTGAGTTACCCGGCTTCAAAAGAGGAGGGGGATTCGCTGTCCCGAAGTATATATCATATGTAACTGTATCACCATCAGGGTCACCGCCGGTCCAGTCTAAAAAGTTATATTCGGGCTCACCCGTTGCACCATTTGAAGGACTCGGATCACTCGGCTGATTAGGCGCTTGATTGGTCAATGCTGTAAAACTCCATACACTGCTGGCTGTTGAAGCACCGTAAGCATCTTTTGCTACAATTTTCCAGTAATATTTTGTTTCTGAACTAAGCGTACCGGGATTATAAGAGGTCGTTGAATTATTCGATTTAACAAGCGGTGGTGAACTCGAAGTGCCGAAGTATATATCATATGTAACGGTATGACCATCAGGATCACCGCCTGTCCAGCTTAAACTTGTACTTAAAGATACTCCTGATGCGCCATTTGAAGGACTCGGATTAACCGGTTGATTAGGTGCCTGATTATAGACCGTGGTAAAACTCCATATATCGCCTGACCTGGATAAACCCTGAGCAGTATTTTTTGCAACGATCTTCCAGTAGTACCTGGTACCGTAGCTCAGTCCGCCGGGATTATAGGAAGTTGTTGAACTATTTGATTGAACAAGCGGGGGTGAACTTGCTGTACCGAAATATATATCATATGTAATAGTTGTTCCGCTGGGTCCTCCTCCCGTCCAGTTCAGGCTTGTATTTATCGCTATTCCGGTAGCATTTTTTGCCGGACTCGGACTTGACGGTTCATATGGTGTCACATCGAGTCCGGTTGTAAAAGACCATACAGCACCGGAGGTTGATAATCCGGCAGCATCGTTCTTTGATACAATTTTCCAGTAATATGTGGTGCCGTAAGCGAGATTGCCCGGATCATACGAAGCTGTTGAATTATCCAACTGTATAAGCGGAGGCGGATTTGCTGTCCCAAAATATATATCATATGTAACGGTTGTTCCGCTCTGTCCTCCTCCTGTCCAGCTCAGATCGGAAAAAACAGATTTACCCGTTGAAGCATCTGCGGGAGTCGGATCTGAAGGTTCGTAAGGAACCGGTTCTGCTCCGGTAATAAAAGACCAGACGGAGCCCGGTGTTGATAAACCCGCAGCATCGTTTTTAGCAACAATTTTCCAGTAATACGTTGTGCTGTAACTTAAATTGCCGGGATCATACGAAACAGATGAATTATCCGACTGCACAAGTGACGGCGGATTTGTCGTTCCGAAGTATATGTCATATGTAACGGTAGTGCCGCTTGGTCCTCCTCCTGTCCAGCTTAGATCGCTGGATATCGATATGCCGGTAGAAGCGTCTGCAGGATTAGGATTTGAAGGCTCATACGGTGCCGGTTCTTCCTGCGTAGTAAAAGACCAGACGGAACCCGCTGTTGATAATCCGGCAGCATCGTTTTTAGCAACTATCTTCCAGAAATATGCTGTGCTGTAACTTAAACTGCCGGGATCATACGATGCCGCTGCGTTGTCAGACTGAACGAGCGGAGGCGGGTTTGCTGTGCCGAAATATATATCATACGTTACGGTTGTTCCGCTAAGTCCATCCCCTGTCCAGCTAAGATCGCTGGATATTGATATGTTTGAAGCACCGTCTGCAGGGCTCGGATTTGACGGTTCATAAGGTGTCGGATCTTCTTCAGTGGTAAATGACCATACAGCACCCTGTGTTGACACACTCAGCGCAATGTCCTTCGCTACGATCTGCCAGTAATATGTTGTTTCGTAACTCATATTACCGGGGAGGTACGCTGGTAAGGAATTACCGGATGAAACCAGCGGGGGTGGATTTATGGTGCCAAAATATACATCATACTCCACAATTGTTCCGCTGGGCCCTCCTCCTGTCCAACTCAGATCGCTGGATATGGATATGTTTGTGCCGCCGTCTGCCGGGCTCGGATTTGAAGGCTCATAAGGTCCCTGCTGATCCATTGTCGTAAAACTCCACACATGACCTGCTGTTGATAAACCATGAGTATTGTTCTTAGCTACGATCTGCCAGTAATATGTTGTCGAATAATTCAGCGTGCCCGCATCATAGGAGATCTGTGAATAATCTGTTTGAATAAGCGATGGAGGATTCGTAGTACCGAAATATATATCATATGTGATTTGATCACTGCTTTCACATCCGCCGCTCCACTGCAGACCGGAATATATCAATACATCTGTCGCACCATCAGGAATGTAGGGATTTGAGGGTTCATATGGCGTTGGATCCCCTTCAGTAGTAAATGCCCATACCGGGCCGGATGTCGTTAGACTGAAATCATCGTTCTTTGAAACGATTTTCCAGTAATATGTTGTCAAATAAGATAATGTGCCGGGATTGTATGAAGCCGAATCACTGTCAGATTGAACAAACGTAGGAGGATCCTCTGTACCGAAATAAATATCATATGTAACTGTGAAACCGCCGGGTCCGCCGCCGGTACAATTCAGATCTGTGTTTATTGATATAAATGAAGCACCATCTGAAGGAACCGGGTTACCGGGAAGATATGGATAGGGTAAATCTTTTGTTGTAAATGCCCATACCGGACCGGATGTCGTTAAACCGCGGTAACTATCCTTTGATACGATCTTCCAATAGTATGTGGTTTCATAACTTAGTGTGCCGGGATCACATAAAGTTGTATCACTGTCGGCTTGAAAAAGCGGAGGAGGATTTTCAGTACCGAAATAAATATCATAAGTAAGGTTTGATCCGCTGGGGTTTCCTCCAGTCCAGCTGAGTCCGGAAGACACCGGTATACCTGTAGTGCCGTCTCCCGGAAGAGGATCACCGGGTGTATAGGGTGCAGGGTCAACTCTGGTGGTAAAAAACCATACCGGACCGGTTCTTGAGACAGGTTGATCGGTAAATGTTGATACGATCTGCCAGTAGTAAGTGGTTTCGTAATTTAATGTGTCGGGATTGTAAGAAGTCGATGTATTATCTGATTGAACCAACAGCGGAGGATTTTCAGTACCGAAATATATATCATAAGTAACATTATGACCATAGGGACATCCTCCTGTCCAGAAAAGGACGGGATTATTAGTAATATTTACAGCGCTGTCCGGAGGGATAGGAAAATTTGGTAAATACGGTAGTTCAGGCTCTGTCGTAAAACTATATATTTCTGTGAGCAAACTATCAATATCTCCTCTTTCATGAACAACACTATCTCCATATAAAAACTTAATAAACATTTGAAAATAATATGTAGTATTGAAATCCATAATGCCGGGATCATAAGAAGGATCAAATAAAAAAGTCCATTCTGTTGATGTGATAGCTAAAGGTGGAGGATTTGTTGTACCGAAATAAATTTCAACTTTTTTCGTAAAATAGCTAAAGGGGGCTACTTCTTTATCTCCAAATGAATGCAAATCTAACAAAACATCCGTATCTACAGGTATATTTATTGCTCCATCTGCAGGATAAATATAAAAATCAAAGTCTCCAAATTTATATATCCTGCTGGTTTCCATATCAGTTGGCAATCTAGAATCTTGATCACATGACAGAAAAACAAAATATACAAATATAATAATTGTAATAAATTTAAAAGAACTTCGCATAATTCCTCCCATCATTCACTATACCCCCCTGAACAATAATATAATATGGTATTTTTCATAAACAAATAATTTTTTTTATTTTTTGTCAGAATGTAAGGATATGATTTATGCAGGAAGTTTAAATATTAAGTAAACTACTTATAGCTAATTTTCAATAAATATCTGTAACCTGATTAAGGCTGATTTTTTCGTACCGGCTTTTAATACCTGTTTAAAAATACTTACCGCTAAGCTTACTATACTATGGAAAGAACACTGTTGTTGTAAAAGTCCATACGGGTCCTGCTGTTGATGCGCCGTGCTCATCTTTTGCAACGATCTTCCAGTAGTAGATCGTGGTTTCGCTAAAATTATCTATCATATAATACATATTCAATGTGTTATCAGCCTGAAGCAGCGGAGGTGGATTCGTGGTGCCGAAGTAGAAATCATATCTAACGGTATCACCGTCAGGGTCGCCGCCTGTCCATTCGAAAGCAGCATAAAAGGATACATCATCCGCACCATCTGCAGGCATCACTAAGCCAGGCTGATTTGGCGCCTGGTTGGCCAATGCTGTAAAACTCCACACACTTCCGGCTGTTGATGCGCCGTAAGCATCTTTTGCTACAATTTTCCAGTAATATGTTGTGCCGGAACTTAATGTGTTGGGATTATAAGAGGTGGTAGAATTATTTGATTTAACGAGAGGTGGAGAACTCGAAGTTCCGAAGTATATATCATATGTAACGGCATGACCGTCAGGATCACCGCCCGTCCAGCTTAAACCTGTAGTTAACGCTACTCCTGATGCACCATTTGCAGGACTGGGAGAAGCCGGCAGATTAGGCGCCTGATTATAGACAGTTGTAAAACTCCATACATCACCGGTTCTGGAGGAACCCTGAGTTATATTCTTTGCAACTATCTTCCAGTAATATATTGTTCCGTAACTTAATGTTCCCGGTGTATATGAAGTCTCGGAATTATTCGACTGCACAAGCGGGGGCGAACTCGAAGTGCCGAAATATATATCATATGTAACGGTAATACCGGCGGGACCTCCACCGGTCCAGCTCAAACCGGTATTTAAAGCTATTCCGGTCGTATTTTTTGCGGGACTGGGGCTTGAAGGTTCATACGGTGTCACATTGAGTCCTGTGGTAAACGACCATACAGCGCCGGAGGTTGATAATCCGGCAGAATTATTCTTTGCAACAATTTTCCAGTAATATATTGTTCCGTAAGCGAAATTACCGGGATCATACGAAGCATCTGCATTATCCGACTTCACCAGAGAAGGTGGATTTGTCGTTCCGAAATATATATCATACGTTATGGTAGTACCGCTTGGACCACCCCCTGTCCAGCTCAGGTCGCTGAATATTGATATACCCGTAGAAGCATCTGAGGGGCTCGGATTTGAAGGCTCATACGGTACCGGTTCTGTTGCGGTTGTAAATGACCAAACTGAACCCGGTGTTGATAATCCGGCTGCATTGTTCTTTGAAACTATCTTCCAGTAATATGCTGTGCTGTAACTTAAACTGCCGGGATCATACGAAGCATCTATATTATCCGACTTCACCAGAGAAGGTGGATTTGTCGTTCCGAAATATATATCATACGTAATAGTTGTTCCGCTGGTTCCGCCTCCAGTCCAGCTCAAACCGGAAAATACAGATATACCCGTAGATGCATCTGAGGGGCTTGGACTTGACGGTTCATATGGTGTTGGATCACCTCCGGTTGTAAAAGACCATGCAGCTCCGGAAGTGGATAATCCGGCTGCATCGTTTTTGGCAACTATCTTCCAGAAATACGTAGTATTGTAACTTAGATCGCCGGGATCATATGACGTACCCATATAATCCGACTGCACAAGTGAAGGCTGATCATCTGTTCCGAAGTATATATCATACGTAACTGTTGTCCCGCTAAGTCCGCCTCCCGTCCAGCTCAGGCCGGTAAATATCGATATCCCTGCAGAAGCGTCTGCAGGGCTCGGATTTGACGGTTCATAAGGTGCCGGATCTTCTTCAGTCGTGAATGACCATACGGCACCGGTTGTAGATACATCCTGACTATAATCCCTCGCTACGATCTTCCAGTAATAAGTAGTGTTGTAGCTCATAGGAGGATACGGCATATATGCTGCTATTGACATATCATATTCAACACGTGGAGGCGGATTTGTTGTACCAAAATATATGTCATACGATACGGTAATCCCGCTCGGACCTCCTCCTGTCCACATCATCAAATAGGATATTGATACTCCTGATGTACCGTCCGAAGGATTAGGATTTGAAGGCTCATTAGGCAGTTGAAGAGCCATTGTCGTATAACTCCACACCGGACCCGGTACAGACATACCGTGAACATTGTTCTTTGCAACTATCTGCCAGTAATATGTTGTCGAATAACTAAGCATACCCTCATAATAAGAGGTCCCGGTATAATCAGATTTAACAAGCGGTGGTGAACTCGAAGTGCCGAAGTATATATCATATGTAACGG
>JBHPGK010000073.1:0-15252 GCA_042570605.1 Candidatus Zhuqueibacterota bacterium | reverse complement strand
TTTTAGCTGGACTACCCCCATTTTTTTCGATGCATATGTCATTTCGAGCGAATGCGAGAAATCTTTCTTTTATTCAGCCGAAATTTTGTCTTATATCTAATATTATTAACAAATTATACCGTATTTATACTAAAATTTTGGGGGTAGTCCAGTTAAAATATTTTTAGTATGAAAATTCAGAGATTGTTTGTCTGGAATGCGGCATCCAACTGGATGTAGGGGCAGGTCTCTGTGCCTGCCCATAGATTTAACAGGTATGTTCCAGTGTTTAATTGTTCGCAGGATACATCAAAAGGGCTCCACGGTGAGGCGCCCCTACAATTTTGAAACAAAAAACAACCGTCCCCCGTATTACAAATTAAGCATATATTCTCAAATGAGAAATTATTATGCTTATCTTTTTGAGAATAATTTCTTAAATAAGAAATGGAGTGATTATGAGAATCTTATCAAGACCGGAAGAACTCGTTTTACTTGCAGTCTGGAAATTAAAAGAGAACGCATACGGTGTAAACATACGAAATCTTATCATCGAGGAGACCGGAATGGACTGGACTATCGGCGCTATTTATGTTCCTCTGAGCCGTCTTTCAAAATGGGACTACCTCGAGACAATTATCGGTGAGCCCACACCGGAAAGGGGCGGTAAGAGGAAAAAGTTTTACAGGCTCACGGATGCCGGCGCCGAAGCATTATCGCTGATAAAAAAGGTTAATGAATCAATGTGGTCGGATATTCCGGAAACAGGATTCGAGGCAAGAATATAAACCAGGGAAAAAATGAAACGACCCCCAAAAATAGCTGAATGGATATTATCCCGCATTGTTGAAAAGGATGAGCGGGAGTTCATTCTCGGTGACCTGAAGGAATTTTATTTCCAAAGGTTAAAAACATACGGGTATCTGAAAAGCGTATTATGGTACTGGTTTCAGATCGTTAAATCATTTCATTTATTCATTTCAAACTCAATTTTCTGGAGTTTTACCATGTTCAAAAATTATTTAAAAACCGCATTCAGAAATGCCGTAAAACAAAAGGCATATACTTTTATTAATATTGCAGGGCTTTCAATTGGAATTGCAGCATGTATCCTGATCCTCGTATATATACAATTCGAGATGAGTTATGATAATTATCATGAAAAGGCGGACAGGATATATATACTAAAGATCGACGGGAATTTCAGCGGCAATGATTTTATCTCGCTTGCTTCTGCTGCTCCTGCAGCACCGGCTATAAAAAAGGACTTCCCCGAAGTGGCGGAAACAGTAAGATTCGGTTTTATGCCGAAAGTCCCGGTTAAATATAATAACAAATACTTTTATGAAGAAAGTATTATGTATGCAGATGTTTCGGTTTTTGATATATTTTCATTCAATATGATAAAAGGAGACCCGGAAACAGCTCTTAAATCACCGTATTCCGTCGTAATTACCGAAGAAATGGCGAAAAAATACTTCGGCGAAGAAGATCCAATGGGCAAATCACTGAATTTCAATACAAAAGATGATTTTTTAGTAACAGGCATTATCAAAAACGTTCCGCAGAACACTCTGTTCAGGTTTGATATGCTCTGTTCGTTCCAGACGCTTTATGCACAGGATTACCCGTATCTGAAAGAATGGATATCCCATAATTATCTTACTTATTTACTCATGCCGGAAAATTATAATCACAGAGAATTAGAGAAAAAATTTCCTGCTTTTATCGAGACATACGCCGGGAAGGAATTAAGAGGGATGGGCGCTTCCATGAAGTATTTCCTTCAGAATATCAAAGACATCCGGCTTCATACAAGTTTAAGAAGAGGGGAACCAGGAGCTATCGTTTTTATTTTCATGTTCAGCATAATAGCGGTTCTTGTATTAGTTATCGGGTGTATAAATTACATGAATTTAGCAACGGCGCGCTCGGCAACAAGGGCAAGAGAGGTCGGAATGCGCAAGGTTTTGGGTGCAGAAAAGGGGAAACTGATAAAGCAGTTCCTTGGTGAATCCTTTATATACAGTTTCATTTCTTTAATTATTGCCGTTGTAATTGCACATATTGCTCTCCCATTTATAAGTTCACTTTCAGGAGTAGAAATAGGTTTAAATTATGTGACAATGCCCTGGCTTATTCCAGGTCTTATATTTATAATGTTATTTGTCGGACTTTTAGGCGGAAGTTACCCGGCTTTCTTTCTGGCATCATTTAAACCGGTAAAGGTTTTTCAAGGATTTCAAAAAGCAGGTAAAACAAACTCTTTTCTCCGAAATATACTGGTAGTAACGCAGTTCACTATTTCGATCACCCTGATCATCGGCACAGGAGTGATCATGAAACAGTTCTCTTTTATGAAAACAAAAGACCTTGGTTTCAATAAGGAAAATATTGTTGTTTTACCTGTAAAAGATAATAATCTAAGGCAGTCGCTTGAATCAATAAAAGAAGATCTTAAAAATTATCCGGGAATTTTGAATATAGCCGCATCTTCCGCAATTCCCGGTGAAAACGCACCCAGTAATGCAAAAGTCCCTGAAGGCTATTCTGAAAACCAGACGCAGCTCATGGGGGAAATTAATGTGGACCATGATTTTTTACCTACATTGGGAATAGAGTTTACGATGGGTAGGAATTTTTCTCCACAGTATGCATCTGACAAAACTGAAGCAATAATAATAAATGAGACTGCTGCCCGGAAATTCGGATGGAAGAATCCAATAGGCAAGACGATCAAATATGTAACGGATTTAAGCCCTGTTGCATGGGAATCCAAACAGGTCATCGGCGTGGTGAAGGATTTTCATTTTGCCCCGCTATATCTGGAGATACAGCCGTTTTATATCAGTAATTCTTCCAATATATCATTTTACGATTACAATTATTTACTTGTGAAAATCAATCCGGAAAACATTTCAGGAACGTTGAGTTTTCTGAAGAATAAATGGAAGGATATTGACCCGAACCGCCCGTTCGATTACTTTTTCCTTGACGAGTCAATAGAAGAACGGTACAGCATAACAGACAGGATACGTGATATTTTTTCCTATTTCACTCTTTTCGCTGTTTTCATTGCATGTCTTGGATTATTCGGACTGTCGGCTTTTACAGCAGATCAAAGGATCAAAGAGATAGGAATACGGAAAGTACACGGAGCATCAACTTTAGATATCTTTCTATTGTTCAATAAGGGATTGTTAAAACTCGTAATTGTAGCAAATGTAATCGCCTGGCCGCTGGCATATCTGATTTTCAATTATTTGATCCAGGTTCTTCCATACCGTGCCGGGATAAGTATTATGACTTTTGTTTTGTCATCTCTTCTGGTGCTGATAATCGGACTTACAACTATTTCTTATCAATCTATAAAAACGTCAGTTGCTAATCCGGTAAATTCACTGCGGACTGAATAGAAAAAATGACGGGAATAAAATAAAGTTGAATTATGAAACATCCTCCAAAAATAGCTGAATGGATCTTATCACGTCTTGTAGAAAAAGATGAACGGGAATTCATTCTCGGTGACCTTAAAGAATTTTATTTACAAAGGGTAAAAACATACGGGTATCTGAAAAGCGTATTATGGTACTGGTTTCAGATTGTTAAATCATTTCATTTATTCATATCAAATTCAATAATATGGAGTTTTACGATGTTCAGGAATTATCTGAAAACCGCATTCAGAAATGCTAAAAGACAGAAAGCATATAGTTTTATTAACATTTCCGGTCTTGCGATCGGGATGGCATGTTCAATTCTTATCTTTCTCTATATTCAATTCGAGATGAGTTATGATTCTTACCATGAAAAAGCGGACCGGACATATCTTCTCAATATTGAAGGAAATTGGGGTGGGAATGATTTTATATCGCTATTCAGTGCAGCACCTACGGCAGAAACAATGAAAAACGAGTTTCCTGAGATCGAGAATACAGCACGGCTCCGGCCAAAGGAGAAGACTCCCATCGCGTATAAAAACAATAGTTTCTATGAAACCGGTATTTATTATGCTGATGAAACTGTCTTTGATATCTTTTCCTACCGTTTCATTTCCGGAGATACCAAAACCGCCCTGAAGGATCCATATTCTGTTGTAATAACCAAAACCATAGCTGAAAAATATTTCGGAAATGAAAACCCGCTGGGGAAAACTTTTAAATTCAATGCAAAAGATAATTATATAATTACCGGGATCATTGAAGACATTTCTCCAAATACTCTTTTCAAATTTGATATGCTTTGCTCGTTAAAAACTTTATATAAAGAAAATTTCATGGGGATAAACCAATGGCTATCACATAATTTCCTGACATACCTGCTGCTTGATGATAAGTGTGAACCGGGTGAACTTGAAAAGAAATTTCCGGCTTTTGTAGAAAAACATGTTAGCCGTGACCTGCAGGACCATGGAGCCTCTTTGAAGTATTTTCTACAGAATATCAAGGATATCCGTATGCACACGAGTGCAAAACCGGGGCAGCCGACAGGGATAATGATCATTTATATTTTCTCAGCAGTTGCGATTCTTGTTTTGATCATCGCATGTATAAACTTTATGAACCTTGCCACTGCCATTTATATAACCAGAGCCCGGGAAGTAGGTGTAAGAAAAGTTTTTGGCGCAAACAGGAAAAACATTGTCAGGCAGTTTCTTGCAGAATCTTTCTTATACAGTTTTATTGCTCTTATTTTAGCAATGATAATCGTACAGTTTTTGATCCCTTTTATAAATTCTGCATCCGGAGCAGAATTGAGCTTCAAATATCTGAATATGAGCTTACTGATACTTGTTTTAACAGGTATTGCACTTTTTGTCGGTCTTGCTGCAGGAAGCTACCCGTCATTCTATCTGGCCGCCTTTGAACCTGTGAGAATTTTAAAGGGAAGTATTACGTCCGGAAAATCCCGTTTCAGACTGCGTAATACTCTTGTAATATTTCAATTTACCATATCCATAATTCTCATTATCGGGACAGGAATAATCAGCAAACAACTGAATCTTTTGAAAACCAGGGATCTCGGATTTAACAAAGAAAATATAGTTGTTATTCCTTTTTCGGGGAATGAAATAAGACAGTCACTGGAAACCATAAAAAAAGAACTTAAGAAAAACCCGGGCGTCATTAATGTTGCGGCAGCATCTGTAATTCCGGGAGAAGGAGCCCCTATCAATTCTAAAAGACCTGAAGGACTTCAGGAAAACGAGTCAAAGTTAATGGCAGAACTGCATGTAGACCATGATTACATTCCGGCTCTCGATGTGAAAATTATTGAGGGCAGAAATTTTTCACCGGAATTCGCGTCTGATATTTCAGAATCCGTAATAATAAATGAGACTGCTGCTGAAGAATTCGGCTGGGAAAACCCCTTAGGAAAAACCATTAACGAGACTAAAACCGTGATCGGGGTTGTAAAAGATTTTCACGTCTTTCCTCTCTATATGCCTCTCAGGCCAATGTATATCCGCTATTCATCCAACGAGGCGTTTTACGATTATAAATATGTAATGGTCAGGATCAGCCCGCAAAATATTAATTCGACAATATCTTATATAAATAAGACATTCAAGGAAATAGACCCGCAGCGTCCGTTTGATTATTTTTTCCTGGATGAATCACTGAACGCGCGTTACAAGATCCCGGACAGCATCCTTCAGTTAACAACATTCTTTACCGTTTTTACGATCTTAATTGCATCTCTGGGATTATTCGGACTGGCATCTTTCACCGCAGAGAACCGGACCAAGGAGATTGGGATCCGTAAAATAATAGGAGCTTCGGCATCCGGGATTGTTATGATGCTCTCAAAGCAGCTGCTTAAAAACATTATTTTTGCAAATATTATTGCCTGGCCCATAGCATACTGGTTATTTTACAATATGCTTCAGACAATGACATACCGGACAGAAATAAGTATATGGACGTTTATTTTATCAGCTGCCGTTATACTTGTGATCGGGTTTTTTGCTGTTTCATATCAGTCTGTTAAGGCTTCTCTCTCAAATCCTGTTGATTCACTAAGAGCGGAATAAGAATAACATATGATAAACATAATCAAAAAATTCAACTATTTATTATTTCTCAAATGAGAAATTATTGAAACATCCAAAACCGGAGGAAAAATGAAAAAATTTATCTTTATAATTGTGGTAATTCTCTTTTGTTTCATTTCCCTTTTTTCAGCACCTGAAAATAACATGCTTTTAGACAATACTTTTGTTTCCGGTAAATATGATTTAAAATACCTTTTGAACAATATGGAGAAATTCAGCATATCATATTCCGGTGAAACAACTGACATCATGGTGGTTATGAACTCAACTCAGGAGACTGTTCAGAAAGAAAAGAGCAGGCTTGATTTTACATTAAGATCACGGAAGAGCAACGGTGACCTGAACTTAAGTTTTAAATACGGGGATCTTTCAACAGAGATAACCAGTTCAGGAATTACCAGTAATATTGATTACTCTCCTCTTTTAGGTAAAGATGCTGCCTTTGCGCTCTCTGCTGCCGGTAAAGTAAAGGATTTTTCAGGATTTGACATCCTTCCTGAAATAGAAGCCGGAAATGGCAATAAAATGTCTTCAAAGGATTATATCCGTTATATAGAAATGGTCTTTCCAATTCTACCGGATAAACCTGTTGTTACCGGTGATACATGGACTTCAGAACGGAAAGTGGAGATACCTATACCAGGCGGAAAAAATGAGATCGAGACTATTACTGATTATAAGATCATAGAAGAAACAACTTTTGAGGGAGTTAAATGTTTGAAAATTGAATCGGTATATACTCAGAAACTAAACGGCAACGGTATCAACATGGGTTATGAATTCACGCAGAAAGGTGACGGCATAGGAAAGGAAACAATCTATTTTGCATACAAGGAAGGTGTTTACCTGTCAATAACGGGCTCGTTAGAACTTAAAGCTATTGCCGATGCAGGTATTATGCAGGTCCCGATAACTTCTGATTATAAATATGAATTCAGGATAAAGAGAAAATAGTGATCGATGTACTTCAGGCATTTGGTGTGTTTTCATTGCTGGATCGATTTGTTTTTATTGGGTTTTAATAAATCAGAAATTTGATTATATCCCGATTGTGTCATTTCAGAGTAATCGGGAATCCGTTTGCGAAAGGAACGACGTCCTTTCACGAAAATACGTGGAATCAATCTGATAATTAAATTCAATCTGACATTATAAAAAAACCGGGCTTTTCTCAAGTCCGGCTTTTTTGTTTTTACTTAAATGTTTTTACTTCTACTGCCTTCTGAACCTGCCGGGAGTTCCTGCCCTGCCTCCTTCGGTATTAATAAATGGTATGTTCTTTTCACTTAACATTTTGTTGAACTCGGCAATTTCCCCTTTGATAACAGTTTCATATTCCTCTTTAATTTTATCAAGTTTGGCGGGCAATTCTTCGATTTTCTGCAGGTCTTTTGCTGAAGGGGCTTCTGTAATACCGCCGATCGACCTGGCAATAGTGCTGATCTCTCTTGAAAATGCAACAACTTCTCTTCTTTGTCTCGAGCCCGTTATTTTAATCTGGAATTCGCTGATCTTCTCTTTTAAAGCATCAAATTCCTTCTTTATTTCATTTTTCAAGTTGCCGCTTGTCTGCAAATATTTTTCGAGTTCATCCATCTGTGAACTTATAGCCCTTAATCTGTTAGTGATCCTGGACACCTCTCCGGATAATCCGTCCAGCCTGAGCAGGGCATCTCTTTGCGCTATCAGGTCAGCCTGGGATACCTTGATCCTCGGATCAAGATCAACCCTTACTGTCTTCTCGATGCTTTGCCCTTTAACCGTAAGCCTGACGGTATATTCTCCCGGTACAACAAGCGGGCCGCGCGAACGGAAACGCCTTAACGTTGAGGTACCTGCGCCCTGGCGCTGAGCTATGGAACTCTGGTAGCGAAGGTCCCATGGTGTCCTGTTGAATCCTTTGTTTTTTGTACCTCTAATACGCCTGACGGTTTTTCCTGCTTCATCAAGTATTTCGATCGACAGTCTATCCCTATTTCCAAGTTCTTCTTTAAGAAAATAAGTTATAATGGCGCCGAAAGTCGGATTCGGTGCAATGAACATCTTATGTCCGGTGGCGCCAAAATTATTATAATAACTGAACCTCTCTGCAGTGCGAGGGGAAAAAAGAAAAAAATCAGATTGAAGGACTTTTTCACTTAATTCTTCAAGAGGTGTTATATCGTCAAGAACATATATACTCCTACCATGGGTGCCGAAAATCAGGTCATTTTCCCTTGGATGGATTGCAATATCATCTACAGGAACAATAGGCAGATTTTCAAATTTATGCCAGGTTTCGCCCCTGTCAATTGTGAAGTATGCTCCCCGTTCAGTACCGGCGAACAGGAGATTCTCATTCCTGTGATGCTCCCTTATTACATTGACCGTTCCTCCTTCAGGAAGGTTTGAAGCTATTGATTTCCACTTTTTACCAAAATTCTCTGTCACAAAAATATAAGGTTTAAAATCGTCATTTCTATGTCCGTCAAGAGTAACGTACGCACGTCCTTCAACAAAATTAGATGCAACTACTCTGGATACGTACGTATATTCCGGAACATTTTTAAGCTTTTCGGCAGCGTTTGACCATGTCCCACCGCCGTCTGTTGAGACCTGAACATTCCCGTCATCCGTTCCAACCCACAGAACGCCTTCTTTCAACGGAGATTCTGAAATGGTTATAATGTTGCCGAAATTCGAAATACCGTCATGCAGCGAGAGGTGATTTGTATCGGGCAGCATCCCCATAAGCGGCATTTTAGACCTGTCAATATGTTTGGTCAGATCAATACCTGCAGTCCAATCATCCCCCATATTGGCGGATTTAAACAGTTTGTTGCCCCCGTAATAGATCGTCCTGGAGTTATGAGGAGATATAAGTATTGGGCTGTTCCAGTTGAACCTGTACCTTTCCTTCGGATCTTCGGGTGTAGGGCGGATAGATTTCGACTCTTTTGTATACAGGTTCAATCTGCTCAAGCTGCCGTTCTGACTTTCGTAATAAAGAATATTAGGATCGTTGGGATCAACCTGAGTATAAAATCCGTCTCCACCGCCTACCCGGAACCAGTCCCCATTTGTAATACCTACGCTGTTTTTCGTTGCTGACGGTCCTCCCCAACTTCCGTTATCCTGCAGCCCTCCGTATATATTATACGGTTTCTGCATATCAAACCCGACCTCATAAAACTGCCCTAAAGGGATTGTCCAGACAAAATCCCATGTCAGTCCCCTGTCATAGCTGAAATAGATCCCGCCGTCAGAACCGAGAATCATATGATTGGAATTTTTGGGATTGATCCACATTGCATGATGGTCACCATGAATACTTCTTACTACTCTTGTATTGAAGGTCTTGCCCCCGTCATAAGATGTATACATACTTGCACCGAGTACCCAAATACGCTGGTCATTATTTGGATCTACCCTTATTTTACTGTAGTACATCGGTCTTGGATTGGTATCGCTCATTTTTGTCCAGGTTTCACCCTTGTCTTCCGACCTGTATGTGCCGCCCTGTTTGCTTTCAATAGTGGCATAAACGATATTCGGGTCTTTCCTGAAAACATTGACCCCAATTCTGCCCATATCTCCTTTAGGAAGGCCGTTTGTCAACTTTTTCCATGTGACCCCGCCGTCGACAGTTTTATACAGACCGCTGCCCGGACCACTCCCGATAAATCCCCAGCTTCTCCTCCTTCGCTGGTACATTGCCGCGTATAAAATATTATTGTTTTCCGGGTCCATCGCAACATCGATACAGCCTGTATTTTCATCAACTGACAGCACTTTTGTCCAGGAAACACCTCCGTTTACGGTTTTATACAGTCCGCGTTCTTCATTAGGTCCCCAGAGATGTCCCGCTGCTGCCACATAAACTATATCCGGATCCTGGTGGTCAATTGCGAGCCGTCCGATATGATGAGTATTATCAAGACCCTTATGATGCCATGTTTTGCCGCCATCCGTGCTTTTGTAAACACCGTTACCCCATGACGAACTCTGCCTGTTATTCGCTTCTCCTGTTCCTACCCAAACTATCTCCGGATTAGATGGCGCAACCGTAACATCGCCGATCGTAGACATCAGCTGATCATCAAATATCGGTTTCCATGTAACTCCGTTATTTGTTGTTTTCCAGACACCTCCTGATGCTGTCCCCACATATATGATATGCGGATCATTTTCATCAACTGCAAAATCATCGATCCTTCCGCCCATGTTAGCTGGTCCGATATTCCGCCATTCCAGCTTGTTAACTGTTTCCTTTATAATATCTTTTACGTCTTGGCCAAAGGCAGATCCTGTGCCGAAAAAAACAATTGAAATAAGAACAATTAGAGGAGTGAGAAATGTAGAATGTTTACTATTAAACATATCAAATCTCCTTAAATTATTTACTGTTTCTATTTATGATCAAAGAATGAGGATATACGGATTTATATTATTACTTTACCATAAAAAGGAATAAATTAATCAAAACACAAAATATTATTTCAGCCCCTGCCAATTTTGATGATATACGACGTATAATTTAAAAAATATCTTAAAAAAACAACAATAAATGCTGCAAAATTTCAGCTTTTATTTCTTGTGCTCAGGCAGACCGTATCATACCATGCCCACAACAGGGAATCTCTGAGTTCGCAGTGTATAGTGGCAAAATTATTATCCGCAAAAAATGTGTTCAATTCAGAAAATGAAGTGATCCCGTGAATATGCCGAAACATTTTTCCCATTTTTGCAAACCAGTCATGATAAATAAGGTCGGAATAAATAAAATAACCGTATGGTTTCAAAACCCTTCTTATTTCCAATAATGCATTTTTCCAGGTCTTGATATGATGCATCACACCGATTGAAAGGATTACATCAAACTGCTGGTCTTCAAATGGGAGTTCTGTAGCATCTGCTACCTGAAACCGGATATTTTGTGAGGAACCAATTCCTTTCTGCGCAATTTCTATTAATTCCGGGTCGACATCAATGCCGGTAACATCCATAAGAAATTTTTGCTCAATATATTTACTGACTGCACCGGCTCCGCACCCTACTTCCAGAAATTTATAGTCTTCTCTTACCTTTACAAATTCCATGAGCCTGTCGGCGCGGCTGGCGACTCTTTGACTGTGAACTTCGCTCTTCACAAGCCATTTTTCTATTTTACCAAGCTTCATTTTAAACCCTAATAAATATCTGCAATGAAAACCAAATAATCAAGTAAAATTACCAGTATCTTTTACCGTTAATGAATGCTTCCGCAGCCTGTCTAATATGGAATTATCAACGGATAGTTTAAGACAATCAAATAAATAAATCAAGACATAATTTTACATGGAATATTTAAAATAATGCAGGATACAACTGCCCGGATTTAAAAATGATAATTGACCTTAAACCCCGGACGCCTGTTGAAAGGATCAAAATCAAAGCTTATCTTTTGCTCTAACCTGATCGGATCATTGTACTTTCTCGCCTGAAAGACAGTATCAAGCAGATTTGCAACATACAATACTGCCATTCCCAGCCTGACATATTTTCTTTCATTTTTAAATTTATCATTCTGCGAAATGATTTTCGCGTTATCCATCATCCAGACTGCTCTTTTTTTATTCCATTCATCAAAAGAAGTTAATTCACCGTTTATGTAATATTCAGCATATTCGATTCTTCTTGGAGATCCGTCTTCATTCATACCATCCAGAGCAAAACTGCTATCCCAGCTGAACCTGCCGTCTATTAGCGGTTTGATACTGCTGCTGAGGTTTTGCTGCCAGAGATAAAGCAATACTATCCCCCCAAAATAAGACGCAGCCCTGGATTTTTTATTCAGGTTTGCCAGACCCAGACCGGGGATAATGGCGGAACTGAATGTGATCTTAGCAAAATTAATATTCTGAATTCTTGACGCAAATTGTACAGCACATCTCTTTGTAGAAAATTCCGCCTCATCCTGCAATATAAATGAATCCCTGAATTTCGAAATAACATTTTCGTTTTCCGAGTCATATAATTCAATATATACCTGATACCTTACTCCGGTCTTCCTGATATAACCGAAAAAAGCTGACTCTATATTGTCTTTTTTACATTTCTCTTTTACTGCATTTTTAATATTAATATATGTTTCGTCACTGTCTTCGGCAATGATCTCGAAACCTTCTACATCTGTGATAGTAAAAACTTCTGATTTAATCAGTTTTTCCTTTAAAAGGGAGGAATAATTGCGGCAGAATTCATTTTCTGCATTAACCGGAACCAGTGGGAAAAAATTAACAGATCTCTGCTGTGGAAACGCTGAAGTAAAAAGGAAAAGTACTAAAATTAATAATGAAAAATCCTTAAATGACTTCACCGCCCCTCCTGCTTTTAATAACTGCTGCGGAAAAAGAGACGAAAAATCGTTACGAATCATATTCTTCTTAAAAATATAAAGCGTTAGGATAATTGTCAAATGTTATTTTGTAGGATTGCTGCTATGTTCCGGTGGATTGCTTCGCCATTTCCTTTTCCCTATCACACGTGACAGCAATTATAGAGCCAAATGATTGTCATTTCAATCCAGCCTTGGCGGGAGAGAAATCTTTCCCGTTAAAAAACAGGAGATCCTGCCACAAAGTGGTCACGTTGTGAAAATAAATTCAGGATGACAATTACAGCCTTTTTGGGCACGGCACGCTTGTCCCTTCATATCTTTCCTTCTAAAGCAAATCAGCCCCTGGAGGTAGTGGTTTTCCTAAATGGATAGGTTTGAAACCTGTCCCTACAGAAATTATTAATTTTTCTTTGTGTCTTCATGTTTTTTAGAGACACGCCACAGCGTGCCTCTGCATCACTTATTATCTTTGTGTTCTTTGCGCTCTTTGCGTCTCTGCGATAAACAATATTTTCTCTCTTCAGTCTTAGTCTTCTTTTCCCGGCTATGATGGCGGAGCATTTTCTTCTCTGTGTTCCTCTGTTTCCTCTGTGCTCTCTGTGTTTAAAAAAGAGCAAGAATCGGGTTGTTTTTAGTCACTCTCTTGCTTATTTTATGTTTAAAAATACGGGGATCATAATATGACTATTGACTACCTCAGAATGGAAAAAGCTATAAAGTACCTTGATGAGCATTACAGGGAGCAGCCGTCCTTAGAGGAACTGGCATCTTTTATCAACCTGAGCCCGTTCCATGCGCAGCGGCTTTTCCGCAGGTGGGCGGGTATAAGCCCGAAACGGTTCATACAGTTCCTGACCATAGGCTATGCGAAAGAAGTACTGGAGGAATCCCGAAGTTTACTGGATGCCGCATTTGAGTCGGGGCTTTCCGGTCCGGGCAGACTGCACGACCTGTTCGTAAACATCGATGCCGTAACTCCGGGCGAGTTCAAAGCAAAGGGAGAGGGAGTTGAGATACATTACGGAGTTCACCCAAGCCCGTTCGGTGACTGCCTGCTGGGAGTAACAAGCCGCGGTATCTGCTGGCTTTCGTTCCATACCGGTGAGGGCAAAGCAAGAGGTCTGTCTGAAATGATGCACCAGTGGAAAGGAGCAAATTTTATTGAGAATCCAGATTTTTCAAAAACACATATAGATAAGATCTTCCCTAAAAATCACCAGATCGTTAACCCGGGAAATTTTACATTATTCCTTAAAGGCACAAATTTCCAGGTTAAAGTATGGGAGGCTCTTCTTCGAATCCCGCCGGGAGCGTTAACTACTTATGAAACAATAGCCGGGATAGTCAATAATCCCGGAGCAGTCAGGGCTGTCGGCAGTGCGATCGGTTCAAACCCTGTCTCATACATAATCCCCTGCCACAGGGTACTGCGTAAGAACGGTGCAATAACCGGCTACCGCTGGGGACCCGGGCGCAAAAAAGCCATCCTTGCCTGGGAAGCAGCCCATTCACAAAAAGAGGAGAAGTGGAGATGAATTCCGCTTTCAAAGTTTTGATCGATGATGTTGAGGATTATTATAACAATATCGAGGATCTGAAGGTTTTAGGACCTGCCGATCCTTTCCAGATCAGGAATCATCTATCGGACCGGTTCGATTTCAGCGCTCCTGTTCCTATCGAGAACCTGATCAATGAAGTCTCAAAAATTTTGAGAAAATGGGTCATCCATACGACGCATCCCCGTTATTTCGGTCTGTTCAACCCGACGGTCAGTCCTGCATCTATAATAGCCGACACAATGGCGGCAGCATACAATCCGAACCTTGCCGTATGGTCGCATTCGCCTGCTGCTGTGGAAATGGAGAGGCATGTGCTCAGGTTTTTAACCGGGAAATTCGGCATGGATCCCGACAGTTCAATTGCCAATTTCACTTCCGGTGGAGCGGAAGCAAACCATACAGCAGTTATTACCGCATTGACACAAGCATACCCTGATTACGGCGATACGGGACTTGCGGCTATTCCTGATAAACCCGTAATATATGTATCAAAAGGGGCACATGATTCTTTTGTAAAGATAAACCATATGACCGGGCTGGGAAGAAATGCGTTGAAGAAGATAGATACCTCTCCCAACCTGAAACTCGACATGGAACATCTTAGAAAACAGGTAAGAGATGACCGCGCAGCGGGATTAAAGCCTCTTTTTGTAGCAGCGACAGCCGGTACAACCGGAACAGGTACTATTGATCTGCTTGAAGAAATAGCAGATTTCTGTTCCGCAGAAAAAATGTGGTATCATGTTGATGCCGCATGGGGCGGAGCCGCTGTGCTTTCACGTGAACAGAAAAAGCATCTTAAAGGCATTGAACGAGCTGACTCTGTGACATGCGACGCTCATAAATGGTTCTTTGTATCGATGGGCGCCGGGATGTTCTTCTGCCGCCATCCTGAAGCGGTCTCACGAGCGTTCAGGGTCAGCAGCACCGACTACATGCCGTGGAGCACTTCCGGGATACAGGAACCTTATATTTCGGGTATTCAGTGGTCAAGGAGGTTCATCGGGCTCAAGGTTTTTATGACATTAGCAGAAATGGGCACGGAAAAATTCGAAAATATTCTCGATGATAATGCACGTCTCGGCAGGCTCTTAAAAGATAAGCTGATAGAAAAGAACTGGGAAATAGTTAACAATACACCGCTGCCTGTAATATGTTTTACACATAAAAAGATAAGAATAGGTGACACTTCAACGGGGAAAATTCTTGAAAAAATGTATGAACGCGGCAGGGCATGGGTTTCGGAAATAAAACTTGACGGGAATGCCCGCGCTTTACGGGCATGCATTACAAACTTCCGG
>JBHPGK010000072.1:0-15275 GCA_042570605.1 Candidatus Zhuqueibacterota bacterium | reverse complement strand
CAAAAGACTGGCTGTCAGCGGCGGTTGTATTTTTCGGGTTTTTTTTGTCATTCATTCCTCAGGCATTTGACAGGATTTGCAGTCGCACTTATAATAACCTGATAACTTATGGTCAAAATAGCTATTATAAATGCAATAATTCCTGATATCAGGAACAAATTCCAACCAATGCCTGTCCTGTATGCAAAATTCTGGATCCATTGATTCATAGCATACCATGCTGCAGGCCATGCAATTATGTTTGCGATCAAAACCCATTTTGAGAATTCTTTTGTAAACAGAAAAACTATATTGGGGATGGAAGCTCCGAGTACTTTGCGTATACCGATTTCTTTTGCCCGTCTTTCTGTTGAAGATGATGCCAGTCCATACAAGCCCAGACAGCCGATAAAAAGGGCAAGAACAGAAAAGACCGAGATTATCTGCCCCATTCTCCGGTCTGCTCTATAGAGACTGTCAAACTGGTCATCAAGAAAAAAGGTGTCAAATGGTTGGCCCGGTGCAAAATATTCCCATTTGTTTTTAAGAAAACTTAGTGTGTTACTTATATTTTCCGGTCGAATACGAACGGAAACATACATGTATTGTAATAAAGAGGGTACTATTACTATTGGTCTTATTTTTTGATGCAGTGATTCAAAATGAAAATCTTTAATTACGCCGATTATTGGAATTCGTGCGGTTCGATTATTTGAAGGAGCAAGTATAAATTTACCGATTGGATTTTCAAAATCAAATGATTTTACGGCAGATTCGCTAATGACAACAGATAATGTATCGGATGTGTGTTCTTTTGAGAAATACCTGCCCTCTGTTATTTCGAGACCATATGTTTTAGCAAAATCATAATCAGCCGATATTACAGCAGCCTGATATACTTCTTCCTTTGGTTTTCCTTCTATCTGAAATCCGGTTACGCTGAACTGTTTTCCCGGTAAAATAGAAGAAGCAGAAGAGCAGGTTACACCGGAATGTTTTGATATTTCCTGTTTGAATTCTTCAAACTGCGTTCCTAATGATTGTGCTCTGTTTATGATTACTATATGCTCTTTGTCAAAACCAAGTTTTCTATTCCGGATAAAATCAAGCTGATCACGAACTACAAAAGTACTTACACCTAAAGCAATAAAAACCGCAAATTGAAATACAACAAGACCATTTCGAATAATAGACTGACTTTTCTTTTCTGTTTTTAACCTCTTCTGTAAGATAAAAATCGGATGAAACGAGGAAAGAAAAAATGCAGGATAGCTCCCTGCTAAGATACCGACAACAAAAACAATTCCAACTATTAGCGGGATTAAATATATACTGCTCAAATAACCGGCTGCCATTTGTTTGCCTGTAATATTGTTGAAAAATGGCAGTGTGAGTTTAACTAAAATCAGGGCAATCAGGACCGATATAAAGGTCAAAACAACAGATTCGGTTAAAAACTGTCTGATAATTTGTGTACGGTTAGACCCCATAACTTTTCGGATACCAATTTCTTTAGCCCGGGCTGCAGAACGTGCGGTCGAAAGGTTCATAAAATTAATGCATGCTATTATCAGAATAAACAGAGCTATAACTAAAAAAATGTAAACATATTTAATATCACTGTTAGACTCAAATTCTGCCATAAAATTCGAATGGAGATGAATATCTGTCAATGGCTGCGTAAAAAAATCATACTTTCCTCCTGACGATTTAAATTCATCCAGTGTTATACCTAAAGCCATTTTTACTTGAGGTCCGATATACTTTTGTATTATGTCAGGAAATTTAGCTTCTAATTGTGAAATCGGGTAGTCTTTCTGAAGAACAATGTATGTTATAACATTGTTGTTTAGCCAGATTGGAGTGCGGCTTATCCCGAGTGTAACCAATGATGCTAAAAAGTCAAAATGAAAATGTGAATTGTGAGGCACATTTTCAGCAATTCCGGTTACGGTATAGTCGTAGTTGTTGTTGAGAGTTAGTGTTTTACCCATAGGATTTTCACCGCCGAAATATTTTTCAGCAGTTGCCTTCGTAATAATAACAGAATTCGGATTCTCCAAAGCAGTTTTGGGATCACCTTCAATCAAAGGAAAAGTAAAAACTTCAAAAACAGAAACATCTGCATAAAGAAAGTCAGTCTCGTTAAAGATATTATCTTGATAACGAACAGAGTATTCTTCATCACTTCGTTTATATATTCTTACTGCCTTCTGAACTTCAGGGAACTCATTTAATAATGTCTTTGCCATCGGAGGTGCCGAAGACACAAGATTAAATTCATTATTGTTTAACCGTCCTTTTACTCCGATCCTGTATATACGGTCTGCATTTTGATGGTACCTGTCGTAGCTGAGTTCGTCCTGCACGAATAGTAAAATCAATAAACAGCAGGCAATACCTATGGCAAAACCAGCTATATTGATAAACGAATAAGCTTTATACCTTCTAAGATTTCTAACTGTAATTTTGAAATAATTTTTAAACATAGTTATACTCCATATTATTTTATCACAGAAAATTGACGGGATTGATTCAATTACTCTCATCCAGTACCAGAGCGTTGCTTTTGCTTTTGATTGATTTTCTACCTTTATTCGATATACTTCATCAAGGTCATCGGTAAATTCCCGGTATTCTTCTTCGGAAAGTAGCAGTCTGAGTAAAAGGACTGCAAAAAACGGGATTTTTGGATTTTTATTTTTCATATTAATAAAATTGAATTCTTATGCTAATTTTGTTACGCCTGACCATACAGATGCATGGACTTTTTTAATTTCTTCCAGGGCGGATAAACCATCCTTAGTTATTTTGTAAAAATACTTGCTTCTGCCGCCCCGTTCCAATAACGGTTCGCTCTGTATTTTCCGAACATAGCCTTTACTGTTCAGCTTTTTCAGAGTTTTGTATATAACACCGAATGACCAGTAATTTCTGATATCATTATATACATTTTCCCTGATAGTTACTCCGTAGGCATTATCCTCTAATTTAAAGACTGACAGCAGGATTATCTCTTCCGCTCTTGATAAAAGTATCATTATTTTTCTCCGGGGTTTTATTATTGTGCAAAAGGTATACATATAACCAATAAAAATAAGGAAATTATTATTCCTTTTGCATACAAATACGGGTATAATTGAAAAAAGTTTCAAGAATTATTTGAATCAAATAGCAGAAAATTGTTTGACATTATCTGCGTGTGACGATACACCAAAGGAAGGTAGGGGTGAAGCATTTAATGCAGAAAAAATATTTAAAAATAAATCTAGTTATTAAATGCTTCGCTCTTACTATCATTTCTCCGGCACTAATTTGAAAATTTTATAGGGTTCTGTTCTATTAGGTCCGAGATGGATCTGGGAAGTAGTTACGTAAATAGTCCCATCTTCGGTAATTGCGAAACTGTCGGGCCATTTTAATCCGGGATCCTGAACGACCATTTCCACTTTTTTATCAGGTGTAAATCTTCTGACAGCATTAAATTCTAAAGAAGAAAGGTACAGGTTGCCGTCCGGTCCGAAAACAATGCCGTCCGATGCGCCGGATTCGCCAACATGTTCCACCTTGTTCCCAAGTTCCTCTTCCGAAAGCGACTCGTCCCTGAGAAATTCCGTTTTGATCCTGTACAGGTTTCTCCCCGTTAATGCCTGGTAATAGAGATACTCTCCGGTTTTATCAAGCGCAATACCGTCGGAATTGATTTTCGGGGAGTTCTGCCCCGGCTGAGCCCAGTTTTCACCCTCTATGATAAGTATTATATCTTCGGCTTTTGTTGAAGCATGATCAGATAAAAGGCGGCGGCTTTCACCGGAACTAAGATTTACTACTACTATTGCTCCTGTTCCTGAATCTGTTATATATGCAAATTTTCGTTTTGTATCGACCCTTACGTCGTTCAGATAACTTGTTTTAAGTGCGGTCTTTTCATCAAAAAAGATCTTCTGTACTATCCGGTCGGTTTTCAGGTCGATTTTAAGCAGCTTAGCACCTCCGTCAATGACTCCCTGTCCGGCAACCATCCCCGGATCGAGGATCCACAGATAATTATCACGGTCGACATAAACACTCTGAACACATACGAAATGTTCGGCTGGAGATTTGTCAGGTGCCCAGTTGTTCCAGGTTTCGTCAGGATATGGTATTACTTCTCCTGCATTTTTCAACTCTGCGACAGATACCGGGACATCTGCCGACCATCTCGGATAATTTACGAATATCCTCCCTTCAGCAGATACTGCTGCGCCAGTCCACTGCTTTTCGGAAGAAGCAAATTCTTCCATAGTGTATTTAATGTTTTGCTGCCTGTTTTCACCGCATGCTGTAATAAAAATTGATACTCCTGCAAAAATAAATAGAAATGTCTTAAGTAATCTGTTCATTTTATTTTCTCCCATTTATTAAAGCGAGATTAATTTCAATTAATGTCATTCCCGCGAAAGCGTATATGTCCCAACACGTTCACAATACTTTAACAGTGAGATTGCCACGTCGCTTCGCTCCTCGCAATGACACTCTTGGATTACGAAAATGCAAAAAACAAACGTTTTCACACAGTCTCCAAGTCGGGAATGACACTTTAAGGATTTAAAACCTTGCCGGTATTGGAATTTTTTTCACAGCAAACTTTCTAAAGATAAAAAGACTATCCCTAAAATGTAAAGTAAAAAATTTTATTAAAAAAGGGCTTGTTGATCAAGCCCTTGCTGTTTTTAGGCAGAATATTCATACTGTCATTATTTGTATGTATTATTCCCTATCTATTTTCAGGTTTAAATTCATTAAATTTTGATTCATCGATGGGTGCATCGAATATAATTTCATCATTTAAGTACCTTATCCCTCTTGAGGATGCCTGTCCGGGTGAAAATTCAATCCTCTTACCGGCAAACACCACGTCACCATATTTTCTGAAATCCAGATAGACTTTCTTGAACTGATAAGAATAAACTTTGAACTCTTCCTGGATCAGATAGAATGAATTTTTATCAAAATACAGAACAGTTTCTTCATTTTTAATTTTTGCCTTTATTACATAAGCCGGCACGCTGACTGAATCCCCGTCCAACACGTAAGATGCAGTTGACTCCTGCTGCAGGATCAGCGAGTCGGCGTTAGTTCTATAATTAGCAGCACCATTCCAGGAATCCAGCATCCTTTTTATGATCATACCGAATACAGGGTGGTGATTTGGTATAAGGTTGATCGTTGTCCATCCCTGACCGGAGTTGTAGATGTCTGTATAATCCCATGGATTAGGTTCATATTTTGTCAAATTCCTGTCACGGCGGAATTTATCCGGTTTTTGAACATATGATAAATATTCGCCCCTTGAAGGTTTTTCGCCTCCGGTGAACATATAAACTTCACCCTTTACCTGCAGTGTCTTCCATTTGGTCAGCGCATCACCTCCATGAGCCTGATATGATCTTTCGATAATTTCATCCGCTGAAAGAGCCGTTTTTACGACAGTTTTATTTTGTGAACATGCGATAATAAACAAAATTCCGAAAAGAAAAATGGAATGTATTATTAACTTTTTCATTTTCTCTCCTTTTAGGCAAGTGTTAAAAGCGAATGTGATTCGAGCAGTTTTTCCCTGACAGGTAATTCATATCTGCAATTTTTTTCGCAGGGTGCCGAACAGTCTTTACAGGCTTCCGCATTACACGAATCCGGTATTCGTCTATAATAAGCCATTGCTCTTTTTTCATCGCCGTAGTTTTCAAAGTACATTTTGTACCGGAGAATATCATAGATGGGAACATCATTTGGACATGTTCCTGTACATCCATCACATCCCGGACGGCAGTATTCTTTGGTTGCAGCTTTATTCAGTTTATTCAGTATCCCCATTTCGCTTTTATTAATACTTGTATAACCTGACATTGAAACATATTCTTTAACATTATCTAAAGTTCTCATGGTTATTGTAACAGTATCGAACAGGTCTTTAGACAGGATATATTTCATAACCGCCTGCCTGATAGTATTGCTGTCTTCCTTAATATCCATGATCTGTTTATTATGGGATTTAAATATAGACATTGTTTTCATTGCCATAGTAGCAACACCTTTAGTACGGGCTTTTTTCAGTAAAGGCTCTATTCCATGCATCATGAAATTTGCGCCTACAAGGATCACATCAAACAGATCGTTGTCGAGCCCCCAGTTCATCTCTTCAAGCAGTTTTGGGCCGTGGCTTGAAGCGCCGGTAAATCGTATTTTTCCGAGTCTTTTAGCTTCATCCCAGGCTTCATATATTGCCGGATTTTTTATTCTTTCAATACCGCCTATTGTGGGGTAGCCTATTGCGTGGATCATCATACAGTCAACATAGTCTGTTTTAAGACGCTTAAGCGTTATATCAAGTGCATCAAGCAGCTCTTTTTTTGTAACCGTTGCCGTAACTAAAGGCGGATCCCATTTTGAAACAATAAATATGTTTTTCCTTGTTTCCGGTGTAAGTACTCTGCCGATCATTTCCTCATGCCCGGGATACTCGTACGCTGTATCTATCAGGTTGATACCGCTGTCAAAAGCCATCTTCATTACTGCATCATCTCTCTGGTTGCATCCAGTAGAAATATCACTTACCTTGAGACCAGTTTTACCGAAAGGTTTAAAAAGTTTGATCCTGGGGTCTTCAGTTTTGTTTTGATTGTTTTTATCTTTTATTGCAGGCAAAGTTAATCCTGCGGAAACAGCAGCCGACTTTTGAAAGAAGCCACGTCTTGAAATTCTTTTCATTACTTCTCCTGCTATTTAGTTTAAAATTTAATTTAGAGTATTTAAAACAATTTTAAATTGTCAACCAGAGGTTGATCCGCCTCGGACGGAAAAAATATGTTTCTTCTCTTCACTGCGATACGTTCCCACGCCTGCGGCAGGACACGTCATTCTGAGCGCAGCGAAGAATCTCAATATTAATTTTAACCGGACAGTTATGTCCCACACCATGTTGTATACGGTGAAAAAATAAAATTGTATACAAAAAAATACTTTTTTTTAAAAAATTGATTTTTTGTTTTGACAGAATTTGGGAAAAAGTATATTATTAAATTCTTCCCATTCAAATTTTCAAATAACTTCCGGTTCTGTTTTTACTTTTCAGCGTTTTTTACACACCTGATAGCTGCCGTTGAACCGTCATTTGGCGACATGGGATAGTTGATGTAGTACGCTTCATCCATATCTCCGCCTAATGATGGTATTATTCCCTGTTTTCCTTCCCCGGATGAACACCAGAAGTGCGTATATTCACCAAATCCTTCATACGAACGTCCTACTAAGTATCCACCGGTAGGTAATGCAGTAAAACCGCTGGAATTATCCGATTCTTTGTTATTTGTCCACCGTTTGGTCCCTTCTTCCTTCATTTTTTTTCCGGCAATTTCTATTCCGCCGAGAAATTCAAAAAGAGTGTTCCATTCTTCTTTAGTAGGAATATGCCAGCCATCCGGTGCCAATCCCTGAGCGCCCTCTATTTTTGATCCGTCCATTGCTGTTTTCCATGTATAAAGTCTTCCATATTCAGGAATATTTTTTTCACTATTATCCGGTGCATAACTTATTATGGATTTTCCACTTTTATTTATTGTTACCCGCAGGTTTTCTGCAATCCACCACTGGTTTCCAATTTTGATCGTTTTGTATTCATTCCCTTCAAAATCCTTAACTGTTCCCGTCTCAAAATTCTTCGTATTCAAAAATGGTTGATGTTTTTTAGCATTTTTTTTATGTTCTTTGAACATGCTGAATGCTGTGTGGCTGGTGTTAATTATAAATGCTAAAGAAAAAGTCAGGATCAGGAATTTTTTCATTATTATCTCCTGTTTATTTTAAACTAACTTTATAATCCTATTTGATCTTTTTTGCTTTCATTTCAACCGTACCCTGTTTTAAAACCAGTCCGGTAACCTTACTATCAGGTCCTTTGACAAAAGTAATATCAGCTTCAACTACTTTTGGGAAGAATTTATTCTCTGTCTCAGCGAATATTTCGGTTTTCGGCTGTCCGGACATTTGAACAAAAATACGGCTGTTCTCAGTTGTAACTGAAATTTTCAAATTTTCATTAAATTCGTATTCGCCTCTATACTGCTCGAGTATTTTTGGATTAAGTTTAATTTCCTTTTTTGTAACCGGAATTTCAAAGTTGACTCCCTGGATCAGTTTTTCAAATACTGCAGATTCATCCAACGGTTTTTTTCTGGGAGTTGCGGGCCATTCTTCAGGAACACCGATCGGTGTAAAACAGATCCTTTCAAAATTATCCGGTATCTCGAATATCTTTTTTATCAGGTCGTAGGGAATAGAATCCTGTGAAAAAACTGTTCCGTAACCGAGAGCTCTGGCGGCGATCATCAGGTAACTTCCTGCAATTGCGCCGTCATAAATATTATAGCTGGGATACTTTGAATTTGAATCTACAAGAACGACAACATATACCGGGGCCGATAGGTAATTCGCGTAGTAAGTCTCGGCACGTCTGCGGGCTTGTTCAAGTGCTTCTGTCTTTGCACCGCGCCTCTTTGCGTTTTGAATGCTTCGGTTTATACAATCATCCCTTAATTTGTCCAGTTTTTCCCTGTCCTGAATAACAAGGAATTTCCAGGGCTGCTGATTTCCCGAAGTGGGACCGGACCGGGCAATATCCAGAATTTTCATTAAATGTTCCGGCGGTACGGTGGTTGGCTTGAATTTACGAACAGAACGCCTCGTTTTAAAAACATTAAATAAATACTTCTGTTCCGGTGTGAATTCAACTTTTTCAGATCTCGGCAGATTTGTTGATCCGGTATCAGGAAGAGGTTTGACTTTGAGGTTGGCAAATGTCCCAGCAGATCCATTACCGCACCATACACCGATTGATCCTTTGCTTAATCCGTGTTTCAGATCAGACACGACAAGGCACGGGGTCCTGGAATTATTTACAAAAACTTTTGCCTCTGTTCCGTTCACTTCTATTTTCAAATGAAACCATTTACCCGGCGCAATATCTGCATGGGATTCGTATTTTTCAGGATATTTTTCCCGAAGATAGTACCATGTATGTCTTGGATTGGAAATATACTGGACTGTGTGTCCTCTTCTGACCGGATTGCTGTGACCGGAGTTCTGAGGACGAAAATATACGGCTTCATAAATATTTTCCGACCTTATTCTGAACGCCAGACCTATAAAAGAAGGTATCGCCGCTATATCCAGTTCAATGATACCGTTTTCAAATTCAATATCTTTCAGATAGGCTATTCTTTCTCCGTTTCCTTCCTTTAACCTAAAGGCTTCTTTACCATTATATTCAATTATTTCAGTACCGGTAAAAGGCAAAATCCATTTATCTGTATCTGTAAATTTGAAAGTCTCTATACTTTTCTGTGCAAATATACTGTTTGCTGTTAAGATCAGAAAAAAGCTGAATAAAATGCTGAATTGTCTTGATCTCATTTTATATCCAATCTATTTAATTAACAATTTATTTATACTCATAAGCCCTGATCACATTCTCCTCGAGAGAAGGAATTACCAGTAGATTCTTATCAGCTATATATTCAAAATCAGTTGTCCTGGAATCCGGAATGTGAAGGAGTTTTGTATATTCGCCTGAAGGAGTTACCCTGTATACAATTCCTTCATAGATCGAAATAATGTAGTTCCCTTTTTTATCCACTTTTATTCCGTCCATTATTCCTGAATCAAATGATACGAGTTTAGAAATATTTTTTGTGCTCAGATCAATTTTCAGAATGGAATGAGTCCCGCTTATACCGGCAATTAATTTATTGTCATAAACCCAGAGGCCGTTTGGATTAACGATCTCTTCACTTTTCAGCCATTCGACAAATTCGCCGTTTGAAAGTTTAAAAATGATACTTCTGTTTGAATCTGAGATATACATATTGCCGCTTTTATCAACAGCGATATCATTAGGGAACATGCCCGGTCCTGCAGGGATCTTATACCTGTTCAGAATTTCACCTTTATCGATATCGATTTCAACCACATTGGTGCGTTCAACAACGTACAGCTTGTCAGCATGGATCAGCATGCCGGTCGGTTTGTTTAATTTTTCTACCCATTTCAGTGTTTCGATTTTTCCGTCAAGTGTTACTCTGGAAAGGAACTGCTGATTTGGTGCTCCGTACATGTCATAATTTGTAACATAAAGGATATTTCTCTTTTTATCATACAGGGCTGATTCGCCCATTTTCAAGTCCGGATTGTCTATTTCCCATTTTTTTGACATACTCGAGTGTTCAAAGATGGGCCTGTTCTCCCTGAATTTTAATCCCCAGCCCCCGAATGCTTCCAGGAGAATTACCATCATTTCATTATTCCCTTTTTTAAGGGGCAGGCCGATGTAGTCAAAATACCCTATTATGCCAAGAAATGAGCGGTCTCTGGACTGGTAGGCACTGTTGCCTAAATAAATGAACTCCCCGTTCAGAAATATCGTGACAATATCGCTGTACCCGAACTGATAGATCTTGTTCTGATCTTTGTCAGAGTAAATATTTGTTTTCAGGTACACGCAGTTAGGTTCCTGGCTGGTTCTTCCCGTATATCTTGACAGGTCAACCAGACCGTCTTTAAGCGGCTTGATATCCTGCCATTTTAATTCATCTATCCTCTTTTTATCAGGATATTTTTCAATATCAACTTCAGTGTATTTGAATACCTGTGACATTGACCAGTCGGTAAGAGTCCCCGGTATCGATTCTTCTTCAGGTGCCGGCTCGAATTTCAGGCTGTTATCAATTTTATACTTAAAGTTCGAAAAATATGCAGTACCATTCGGGGGTCCATAAAGTCCAATGGTACCTATGCTTTCACCATGCTGGAGATGTTTGATCACCAGTGCAGGATTATCCATGTCCACAACATAAACTTTCGCCTGCGAACCTGACACTTCGATCTTTATGCGGAACCACTCATTTTCAGGGAAATTCCCCATTGCAGTTTCACCTTCTCCGCTGTACATCTGCCAGCTGTCCAAGCCGTTGAAAGCGGCAACGTACTGCAGAGCATCCGGGTAAAAGGGTTCGCGGTGCGGTCGTATATAAAAACGCTCATAGTTTCTTCTGTCCTGCATCCGGAAAATAACTCCCGGATAAGATCTGGTTTCCGGGGTGACAAGGAAATCCACTTCAATGGTGCCGTTTTCAAACTCAACATCTTTGAGGTAGGCTATCCCCATAAAAGCACTTCTGCCTTCGTGTTCCAGCTTTCTGCCGTTCAATACTACCCATTGGTCGGATTCGAAATCCACTGCTGTTTCCTGAGCAAATGTGTTGATTGTAAAAACAAATAAAAAAGCAAATGCTAAGTAAAATACTTTTAAGGAAATTTTAGACTTTGTGTTCATTTAATTCTCCTTTCACTATAAAACCACTATAAGACAAAAAATTTTATATATTTAATCAATTTCCTGAATAAGATTAAAAACACCTTTAAACCTTATATATCACTTTAATACTCATTATACGTAAGGCTCCGCTAATAGTTTAGTCATGTTTAAATCAATTACCGTTCAAAAACTAATCATTTTTTTTCCATCATTTTCTTGTTATATTACAGAAAAATCTCGGTTTTTATTTTAACTGTATTTTCTTCAAATTACGGATGTTAAGATGATCAATGGTGAACAGGATTATATTGAACGCTGTAAAAACTTGATCGAAAAGAAGTTAAACTGGAGTGATAGCAGATTCTGGAAACAGCGTGATTATGAGTATTTAAAGGAAATGATCTTTGAAGAAACAGGTATTCTTCTTAGTTTGTCCACCCTGAAAAGGTTATGGAAAAAAGAATACGAAAGCACTCCTCATCCAAGCACACTGGATTCACTGGCGGTTTTTATCGGCTGTAAAAACTGGAATGATTTTAAAGCTCAGATCCCGGAAAGAATACCTGACAACGTAAATGCGCATATTGAGGAAAAAAGTGAACAAAATGATCTGGGAAATTTATCGGATGCAGTTGAAGAAGTCCCCGGTAAAAAACCTCTGATTTTCCGTTTTAATACCGTGTTTTCTGCTTTTATCGGTATTATTGCAATTTTTCTGGTGATTATATTCATAAAACCGGGACAATCCGGTGATAATTTTGATGATATTCTCTTTACAAGTAAAAAAGCGGTCTCGAGCGGGCTTCCAAATACCGTGATCTTTAATTATGATATTTCTAAGATAAAAACTGACAATGTTCAGATTCAGCAGTCATGGAATGACCGCAAACGTGTCGGTCTTCCGAAAGATGAAAATTATTATTCATCAGTCTATTATTTTCCCGGGTTTCATAAAGCGAAACTGGTTGTTGACGGAGAGATCGTTAAACAGCACAATCTTCATATTACCACGGATGGCTGGCTTGGAATATTAAGGTACTCTCTTAAAGATGAAATACCTGTATATATTCCAAAAGAATATATTTTTCAAGGAGATAGATTATACGTCTCACCTGAAACACTTGCTGATAAAATCGATATAGTTAAAAATGAATATCTTTTAAGTTTTTACAATGTTGGAGATTTTGGAGATATCACCGGAGACAACTTCAGCCTTGAAGCACGTGTTAAAAATGACCTTTCCGAAGGCGCCATGACCGGGCAGTATGTCAATATTATTGTAATGTGTGAAAACGGCAGACATATTATTCCTTTGGCGCACCCGGGTTGTGTCGGCAATATCGGAGTCAAATTTCTGGAAAAAACATTAAAAGGAACTAACAATGATTTATCAGCATTCGGCTGTGATCTGTCGGACTGGAACGATTTACGATGTACTGTAAAAGAAAAACAAGCAAAAGTCTTTCTTAATGATAAATCAGTTTTTGAGATTTCCTATAATAATGAAGCCGGAAGGATAATTGGTCTTCATTTTGCGTTCTACGGCTGCGGTTCGGTTCAAAATATTAAACTTCTGGATACTGATAAGCAGATAGTCTATGAAGATAATTTTGTAAGAGATCAAAATTTAAATTCTGCGAAACTTTAATTAACTGAAATTAAATACTTTCCTTTAATATTAAATAGATTCTTCAGGAATTTAATTTGCAATAAGCTGTAAAATAATATAATTGGTGTTGTCTTATTAAAACAGGGGGTTGAAGTGTCATTCCCTTGGAAAAGGGAATCCAGGATGGGAGAGGTTTATAATTATAGATTCCCCCCGAGTGCTCACGTGAATGACAGAAAAACGGTGTTTATCGACACAATCAGTAGTTTATTAAGTTTAATACCTTAAATTGAATTATTATATGAAGCGGTATTTATTTTATTTTATTTTTGTAACGGTTTTTCTCAACTGCAAAAATGAAAATCTTCCTCTTGATGTATTAAAAGATTTTAGTTCTGAAAAAGTCATTGGAAAATGGGTGAACATGTGGAACAGTTATGACCTGTCTATGGTTGATACACTTTTTGTGGCAGATGAAACGGTGACTTATTTCTCTTCTGAAAGGGAAGGTCTGATTTCGGGGATCGATTCGCTTCGAAAACACCATTCCGGTTTTGGATTTGTCCCCGGAGGCAAAAAACAGGAAAACAGACTCTATGTTGAAGATATAAATGTAAGTTTATTTGGAAACACACCGATATTAACCGGTATCTGGTATTTTGAAAAACCGGGTCAGAAAGTAGAAGAAATTCAAAAAGGACCTTTTACTGCTGTCTATGTTAAGAAAGAGGGGAGATACAGGATAGCCCACATGCATTTTGCCAATTATATAAAAGAATGAATTTTTCTGCCATGTGCGGACACCTCAACCTGATATAAAATGGGAACAAGGGGTCATGACCCCCTGTTCAAACCGTAAATGTCTGCCTGCGAAGGTGTTCTTTCACCTTCGCATTTGGACAAATAACTGTTGAGGTGAAAGAACACTTCAACATGCTATTTTACATCATTTTAATTCAAAACTTAGTATCAAAAGTAATTATTAAATTTCGACCACAGATCGTCGCCAAGTTCCCAGTAAGTTTTAACCGTGTTATTTGCCAGGTCGTTACAGTATTTTGTCAGGAACTCTTTTGCTTTTTTCGGATTGTCTTTAAATAATTCCAATGCTTTTGCTTCAATATTTTTTTGCTCAGCTAATGCTTTATCTTCAATTCCTTTCCATGTTGTTTCAATATATTTGCTCATCTGCTGCCACCTGAACATTGCCAGTTTACTGACCCTTCTGAATGCCCACCATGCACAGTCCCGTCTGAATTTCTCACGTCCGTCAACTTCATATGATTCCGGCATATGCGATATCCCGCAGTAAAAAGGTAAATGGGGAGTAGTGGAAGGATTATCATAACCCAGCCAGACAACACCGCCAATTGCGTCAGGAAGCCATGAACGTGATTGCGTGATCTGAACATATGTTGCTCTTGCACAGGCAATAGTACGTTCTCTTTGGATATTCAGCAGAGTCATTAGATCTCTGCTCATGAATGGATTAGCAATAGGGCTCTTGACAGTTTCTCCCCTCCGGTTAACGGCAGTCATACTTCTTGTCAAATCGAATGGTGTGTCCTGGTATGTGTCTCTAAAAATATTGAGCATGTCCTGAACCGATAATTTCTTTTCGGGTTTCACAGAAAATGGATAATTTTCCCCGTTGGGATCAAGGTTCAAAGAAGGGGCAATTGTACTCAAAACGCGCCATTCCCTTCGGCGGCATGCCATACTTCTTCTATTCGCATAAGCATAACAGAATTCAAATTCCTCGCCGCTTTTCGGGTCCCACCAGCCAAGTTCTTGCGCCAGAGAAAAAACATTGTCCGAAGCCATAAAATAATCGGGTTTGCTCAGGTCGATCTTTCTGATACGGCTTGCATTTGCTGAAACCCCGACCTGGTCATCCGGGATCCTGACTGCTGCCCAGACCGCACCGATTTTACCTTTGCCGGGACCAAGAATTTCAAAATGCCAGGTTTCGTTCGGGTCTGCAAAAGTAAAACATTCACCCCAGTCATTATAACCGTATTTTTTTGTCAATTCATCAATCAGCTTTATTGCCTCACGTGCTGTTTTACATCGCTCTAAAGCCAGCCTGTACAGCTCAGGGCAGTCGATCATTCCTTCATCGCTTACCAAATCCCGTTTTCCGCCAAAAGTAGTTTCGCCTATTGCAAGCTGGTATTCATTGATCACCTGGTAAGCTGTATTTATATAAGCATAAGTTTCCGATACCTGCGGGATCTCACCGACTTCAATAACGTCTTCGTCATCAGGTCCCTTTGTTCTTTTAGGTTCAAGGTAAATTTTAGTCATGACCCCCTGTTCAAACCGTAAATGTCTGCC
>JBHPGK010000071.1:0-15378 GCA_042570605.1 Candidatus Zhuqueibacterota bacterium | reverse complement strand
CCTTCGCTGGAATGACGGCTCCTATCTTATTGTTAATATTTGTGTTGCGTCATTCGTCCCGCCATAGGCGGTGGCGAAGGCTGGAATCCTGTGTCATGATATACAAAAATAATTTTTTTATTTTTTTACCGGACAGTTATGTAAGTATATATATTATCAATAAAATAAATCAAATATATTTGTGAATTTTGGGGGTAGTCCAGATTTCTATTTATTGATACACTGATTTTATGAAAGTAAGTTCAGGAATAAAATAATCAATTTTTTATGAAATGCTTCCTTATCACATTTCATGAGGATTTATTAAAGTTATTAATAACAATTAGCTTTTCAAACAATGCAAGATTTTTTTCAATTATTCAATGTCATTGTTTTTCTTTTTTCCGTACTCAAAAAAATAGTACCAGGCAAAAGCACCCAGAAAAATAATGAACAACGCTTTAAACAGTATTTTTATTAATTTCATTAAACCTCCATCAGCCTATTTCGGCTAAAAACGGGAACCACTCAACTAAATATGCACTAAGTCTCCCAAACATATTAAAGAAAATCAATATTCCAACCAGGATTAGAAACACACCGCTTATTATCTCTATTTTTCGAAAATGCTTTTTAACCTTACCAAAAAGGTTAACAAAAGTACTGGTTGCAAGGGCTGTAAGAATAAAGGGTATTCCCAGTCCCGCAGAATAAAAAGCAAGCAGGACAACTCCATTTAATATGCTCGATTTTGTAGCTGCAATTGCCAGAATACCTGCAAGGATCGGTCCGACGCATGGTGTCCATCCAAAAGCAAAAGCGAGCCCCATAATAAATGTACCTAAAAGGCTGACTTTTGTTCCGCGAGAGTGAACCTTTTTCTCATAAAGTAAAAATTTTATCCTGATTATACCAATAAGGTGTAATCCGAATATAACAATAATGACGCCGGCTATTTTGCCGATAATATTCAGATTCTTAACTAAAAATGCACTTACAAATGTTGCAGAGGCTCCAAGCAGGATAAAAATAACGGAAAAGCCCAGTACAAATGTAAGTGAACTTATAAAAATCCTGAAAAGATTTCCCTTTTTCTCAGTCAGATCTGTAAATGAAATTCCCGTAATATATGAAACATATGCAGGTATTAGCGGTAACACGCAAGGTGAAAAAAACGATATAATTCCTGCAAAAAAAGCGGCAAAAATTGAAATATCTGTAGCCAAATTAACCTCCGGCGTTTTCTATTATCATTACAGCCATTTCATACTTTTCGAATGGTGGCATAATATACGCTCCAGCAGCCATATCACTAACCTGTGATAGAAACTCTGTAGCTATCTCAACACCTGTACGCCAGCTTTCGGTTCCGGAATTCTTCATTTTATTTCGTATATTAGCAGGGATTTCTATTCCGGGAACCTCATTGTGTAAGAACTCAGCGTGTCTAAAACTGCGCAGAGGCAATATCCCTACAATAATTGGAATTCGGAATCTTTTAACTTTATTTAAAAACAGATCAAATTTTTCCAGTTCAAATACAGGCTGTGTAAAAACAACCTGTGCTCCTGCATCGATTTTTTTATGCAGCCGTTCAAACTCATAATTATCGTCAGCGGCATTAGGATTGGCAGCAACAGTAATAGTAAATCTGGTAGGACGTCCAATAGAATTACCCGCTAAATCCAAGCCTTTATTAAGTTGATCAACAATCTTTACAAGTCCCACTGAGTCTACATCAAAAACCGAAGTAGCATTTGGGTAATCGCCGATATTCGTGGGATCACCTGTTATCGCCAGAATATTTTTCAAATTGAGTGTATAAGCTCCAAGAATTTCCGATTGGAGTCCGAGTAAATTTCTGTCTCTGCATGTAAAATGCAGGATTGACTCCATCCCTGTTTTCCTTAAAACTTCATAAGCTACAACGATCGGGCTCATTCTTAACCTTGCCCGGGCTCCATCTGAAATATTAACTGCATCGATATTATTCTTTTTAAGATACTCAGCACCTTCAATGACTTTTTTCAGGTTTAAACCTCTTGGTATATCGAGTTCGACTGTATAAACAAACTTTTTCCCAACCTTTTTTCCAAAATCAGAACCTTCATCCTCATAATCTTCGTCTATTTCAATAGCGGTTTCTATTTCTTCATCTATCACCGGGATTTCGGAGGGCTTAATATATTTTTTATCCTTTACAACTTCAGCAATTGCCTTAATATGTGCAGGAGTAGTACCGCAGCATCCTCCGATTATAAAAGCACCGGATTCAACCAGTCTTTCAGCATAAGATGCAAGGTATTCAGGTTTAGATTGATAGACTAATTTGCCTCTTTCAAGCTGCGGTAAACCGGCTGTTGGCATAGCAATTAATTTTTTTTCTGAAACGGAAGACATTCTTTTTATAATCTCTACCATTCTCTGCGGACCCACAGTGCAATTAGCCCCGATTATATCAACACCCAGAGAGTCCATTTTTTTAGCAACATCCCTTGGATGTTCACTCATCAATGTCCTGCCGTCTTCAAAAAACGTTCGGCTGAGGATTAATGGAATATTACTATCAAGTTTTTTAATTGCAGAAATGACCGAGTCCATTTCTTTTAAATCACTGAATGTTTCAATGATTAAAAGATCAACGCCGCCATCCAGAAGACAGGAAGCCTGTTCTAAATAAGCTTCAACAATTTTATCAATATATGCGGAAGAGGATGGTTTAAAAGGCTTACCTACCGGACCTATTGATCCTGCGATATAAATATCAGATTTTCCTGCAGCATTTTTCGCTATTTGAACAGCTTTTTTGTTTATTTCACAGACTTTATCTTCAAGTCCATATGTTTCAAGTTTAAACCTGTTAGCACTATAAGTATTGGTTTCAATTATTTCAGCTCCGGCAGCAATATATTCAAGATGAAGTTCCTCTACGACTTCGGGATACGTTAAGTTTAAATAATCGAATGACTTATCCATGCTCATACCTTTTGAAAAAAGGTATGTCCCCATGGCACCGTCGATTACCAGAACTTTATTCTCTTTAATTTTGGATTTAAACTCTATTTTTTTACTCATTTTTATTCACTTCTTTTTGTTTTAAAGGTAAAATAATATTGAATTTGCTCCCTTTGTTTTCACCTTCGCTTTCAGCCCATATTTTCCCGGAATGTTCTTCAACAATTCCTTTAGATATAGCCAGACCCAATCCGGGACCGCCCCCCATGAATTTTGTTTTAGAAGTACTGTGAATACTTTCATCTCCGATCTGGTAAAATTTATCAAATATTTTTTCCTTCTGGTCACTTTCAATTCCAATTCCGGTGTCCTGAATAACAATCTTAGCATGTGTAGGATTCTGAAAAACAAGAAATTTAATTTCACCTCCGTCCGGAGTATATTTTACTGCATTGCCAATGATATTTGTAAACAACTGTCTTAGTTTTTTCCTGTCTCCCTGTAAAATAACATCGGATGATTTCCCGACCTTTATTGATAAGTTCCGTTCTTTAATAAAATAGAAAAAACTTTTTATAGTTTCTTTAATTAAGTTGATTATGGAAATATCTTCCAATACTAACTGTTCCTTCTTAAAATCCAGTTTTATCATCGCCAGGATATCTTCAACAAGTTCCTTTAGATGCTCGGTATTCTTTGCAGCAGTATCAAGGATTTCCTTCTGCTCTTTTGTAAGTTCTCCGGCAACACCCTCAAGAAGAATTTTAGTATATTCGTTTATTATTGTTACCGGAGTTCTAAGTTCATGTCCGGAAACCGTCATAAATTTTGTTTTCATCTTGTCAAGGCTTTTAATTTCCTCAATAAACTCCGCAGATTGGATTGCGACTCCTGTCTGGGAGGCAAAAGTCAATATTAAATCCGTGTCTTCATCTGAAAAAGCAGTAACATTTTTATTGTCATCACAAGCATTAATAAGTTGTACAACACCAATAATTTTTTCATAATAGTCTAAAATGGGAACAGCAAGAACAGACTGAGTTCTGTAATTATTGTTTTTATCAAAATCCGGATTAAAATGGTATGGAACATCATCGGTCAGCTTATAAACATCATTGATTTTTATAATTTCACCTGTCAGAGCAACATACCCTGCGATACTCTCTTTTGAAAGCGGAAGTTTCATCCGTTTAAAAGGGAGGTCCTTACCCGATCTTTTTGACAGAGTTTCATTCTGAGCGACTTCAAAAACCAGTTTATCATCTAATATACGGTATAAACTGCCTGCATCACTGCATGTGATTTTTCTCGCTTCTCTTACAATCAAATCTAATAATTTATTGACATCATGCTCAAAGGATAAGGCATTCCCTACCCTTACAAGCTGCTGGATTTTCGTTTCTAAGCTCTTTAGTCTTTTATTCTTAAATACCTTTGCCTCGAAAATATCCAATCCCTGATTAATACAATTTTCAAGCTCATTTAAATCTACAGGTTTTTGGAGAAACCTGAAGATTTCCCCTCTGTTTATTGAAACCAAAGCATCCTGAAAGTCTGAATATCCTGAAACCAGAATTCGCACTGAATCGTTATTTAAAGATTTAACTTTTTCAAGAAATTCGGCACCGCTTATGCCGGGCATTTTCTGGTCGGAAATTACCACATCATAATTTTTCCCTTCAATAATTTTGAGAGCCTCATCACCGCTCATAGCTGAATCTACATTAAATTTCTTTGCAGCCAGAAAGTCTGTTAACATCTGTACTGTATCAGCATCATCATCGACAATTAGTAAATTATGTTTTGCCATTCCAATTCTTATTCATTAAGGTAATTTTGCACAATTAAAAGAATATCATCAACATCAAAAGGTTTTTTAAGGTACTTGTAATGTGAGTATAGAACTAAATTTCTTTTTACTTTACTTTCACTGCTTTCCCATCCAGAAATAAAAATCACTTTAGCATCCTTTTTTATTTTCTGAACGTTCTTAACAAATTCCACCCCATCCATTACAGGCATTCTGATATCCGTAATCACCAGTTCAGGCAAAAATTCCTCGAACTTCTGCAGTCCTTCTTTTCCATTGGAAGCAGTATAAGTTGTAAATCCCTCCAATTCTAATATATCTTTAATCATTACCCGAACATCTTCATCATCGTCAACTATCAATATTTTACATGGAGAATTATTCACTTGCCGCTTCTTTTACTTCATTTTTAAATTTAAAGGTTCTTGCAATAACTTCTAATTGCCGGAGGTAAGGTGCTTTGCTGCTTGATTGAATATTCGGATTAAATACTGCTAAATCTATCATTACAATTTTACTTTCTTCTTCGTCAAAAAAAGAATAGTTAATAAAAGGACCTCCAATGATCTTCTTGTCATTTTTCCAGAGTCCTGAAGTCCTAATTGCTTTTCTTCCGAGAAATCCAACAACTTCCGAGTTGATTCCTATATTTACTCTATCCACAACAGCCTCGTCAAAGTATTTCGAGCAGAGATCGTCCCTGGTATTTAGCACCCATAAACTGTCAACTTTTGAATCTGTGCCTGCATCTTGAAAATAAAAAAATATCATACGGTCAGGTTCCCATTTCCTGAACAGGAAGAAATTCTCTTCCTCATTCATGAATTTATGATAATCATATGGGACATTGAATGTAAAATTATTATTTTCAAGTAAATACGCGTTTTCTTCCTCATTATATCCAAGATGATAAATAGAATAACTTACCCACTCACGAACCTTACTTTCGACCAGGGAATATAATAAATATTTATTCTCAATTATTTTACTTTTAAGTGTTTCCATATCTTTAGCTACTAAAAAGAGAACAGACTGTCCATTTGCCCAGACATCTTCTTTTAGAAAATAGAAATATTCTCCTTCTTCAACACCTTTTCTCGACTCAGCGCTGAGCATCCCTTCAATAAAAGTTCTCATGGTGCCTGATGAATTCAAAGTGGATATAAATACAATATTTCTTTCTTTTTTCCTCAACGCCCATTGTTCAGGTTCAGTATGATAAACAAGCATTGTTTTTTCAGTCTGCGGAACGGACACTTCTTTTTCAAAAGTTTCTCCGATCAGGTCCTTTATCTCTACCCAATCTTCGAGAGAGCAGATTACCGATAGAGCATTAAAGTCTCCTCTTGCCCGTCTTTTAAACTGCCCGCATTCTAAAACTAATCCCATTATTAAAATTAAAAATAGTAAATTCTTTGTTTTCATAAGATATTTCCTATTTATTTAAATTCTTTAATTTATTATTGAATTCATCGAGTTTCGTTTTAGCAGTTGTATCATTTGGATTAATTAGAAGCCATTTTTCAAGTACTTCCCTGCCTTTCTGGTAGTTCCCGGTTTTCTCGTAAATTTGAAACAATCCGGAATACGCGCGCGGATCAGAAGGTATTATTTCTAAAACTTCTTTAAATAAATTTTCTGCTGTATCGTATTCATTTAGAAAAGCCTGGTAATAATTAGCTATTTGTGCTTTCAGTCCGGGATCCATGCCATAACGCTCAAGGGCTATTAGAAGTCTTTCTCTCATTTTATCCGGTTTTCCCAATGTATGATAAAGTTCCCCAATGCCCACAAGTGTCCTGAAATCCTGAGTGGGGATAGCAGTCTCAGGTAAATACTCATCCATTTTTTCAAGCGATGTTACGGCTCTTTCTGTTTTGCCTTCCTTAAAGGACATATACGCCATTTGAAAAAAAGCGGATCTTAAGTTCAAAATAAGTCCCTGCGCCTGATGATCGTAGTACACATCAGGATTATTTAGGTTTCTGTATTTAAATTTTTCAATAAGGCTTTTCTGTAGATGCTCCGTTGATGCAGTTGTATTTTTAAACGGCACAACTTTATAAGCGAGACCATCCAATCTCAAATATTGCTGTAATCCTGCTTTACTGTCATCAGGAACTGTAATAGCAAAATATACCGGCCGTTTCCATTTGTTCTCGAATAGAATATGAAGTATCATGAAATCCTGGACTCTTAAATACCTTCCCAAAAATGTCGGTCCAAGCTGAAAAGAGATTTTAGAAACTTCAGTATCAATTTTAGCTTTTTGTTCTTCATTGTATTCTTCATAGAATTTCTGTACAATATCCGTTGAAACATCAAATGAAATGGTCTGAGGTTTATCCCATATAAAAGGTCTGATTGTTTCTATCTGTTGATCTGGTAAGGTTATATCGACTCCCATTTGTTTTTTAAGCTGCAGGATGTACCAGTCGGCATTCAGCAGAGAAAGACATGCAATGTCAACATCTGTTCTAATACCTTCAACAGTCTGCAGATACCAGAGAGGGAAAGTGTCATTATCCCCGTTTGTAAATATAATTGCATTTTTCTCACAGCTTTGAAGAATATTATATGAATAGTCCCATGCCAGATAATTACCGGACCTGTCCTGAGAATTATAGTTAAATCTCGCCATATTAAACGGAACAAGAATAAAAACCAGAACTCCGGCTGAAACCAGACCCTGCTTCATAACATTTGGATTTTTTGCAAGTAATTTTTTCACAAGCTCAAAGATAGCCTGCATGCCGATTCCAATCCAGATTGCGAATGCATAATAGGAACCAACATATACATAATCCCTCTCTCGCGGTTGGGGATCCGGTTGATTCAAATATATAGTGATGGCAATCCCGGTTATAATGAAAATGGATAAAACAGTTAAAGCTCTTTTCCAGTCTTTCTTAAAATGGTGAAACACACCTACTATTCCAAGTAGAAACGGAAGTCCGTAAAGCCCTCTTAAACTCAAAATTTCCTGTGCTCCCCTGTCAATACCCGGAGTTATGCCTTCACCGATAAAATTCCACCCGAAATATCTCAGGTTCATTTTCTTAATTTGATATTCCCAGAATGGTGCAACCCTGTCAAATAAAGTCATGAACAGGCTTTCCTGACCATACTGTTCCCTGTTTAAATACTTCCATAGATTGGTCAAATTTTCAGGATTATTCTCATCGATAACAGGATTCATTCCTGAACGCATATATATTAAAATATAAATTGACAGTCCTACAATTAACAATACCGGTACAGTCATCCATAAGTTTAAATTCAGGAATACCTTTCTGTTTGCAAAAATCATTAGAAGCAAAATAGAGGGTATCATTAAAATAACGAGAAGGTGAAGACCGATACCCAGAGTTAAAATGTAAACCATAAAAACAAGGTATCTTAAAGAAGATAAGTCTTCGTGTTTATCCATCCACAAAATAGTAAGATACAATACTAATGCTGTTAAGAACATGCTTACAGCATAAACTTCAGCTTCAACAGCATTAAACCAGAAAGTATCTGAAAATGCAAAACTTAATGCACCAACACAGGCGCTAAAATATACCAGAAAAGATTTGTTACTCCACCATTTTTTTATTAAATGGACGATCGTGAGATATAACATAAGGACTGTAAATGCGCTCAGAATCACAGATAAGAGATTTACTCGAAAGGCGATATCTCCCGGTATTGGGAGAAGTGAAAAAAGTCTTCCCATCAGAAGATACAGCGGGGTGCCTGGCGGATGAGGAATTCCCATAGTATAGGAACATGCTATAAACTCCCCGCAATCCCAGAAAGAAACTGTTGGTGAAACCGTATCAATGTACACAATTAGGGGAACAAGAAAGGATACTGCTCCAAAAAGATAAAACAGGCTGAAATATTTACCCTTTAAAGGAGATAACTTACCAGTGGTACCATCCGCATTAATCAGATTGTGTGCCTTTTCAGTATCAAATGTACTCATTTTATTTTCCTGACAATAATCCCAAGATTCAAATAGGTATTAAGAAACATTTTTCTATTATTCAGCTTTTCCCTGAAAATTTTTCTTATCGAATAAAGACCTGGAAACTTTGGAAATAACGGAAGTTTAATCCCGGTTTTCAAAAATAATTCTCGTAAAATTCTGTAATAAAGGCTCGGGTACATCCACTCACCATAAAGTTTAACCTCTTCAAGGTTTTCTTTTTTAAACAATTTTTTTAACTGCCGGGGCGAAAATTCAGTTTCCCACCCTGCAAACCATTTGTCCATCGAGATCAAAATGTGTTTTATTACAGTGTAAATATGATATTTTTGAGGAACATCACAAAGAACTATGCCATCCTTTTTTACGATCCTTACATTTTCATCTATTATACCTTCAGGCTCTTTAAAATGTTCTATTAAACCCTGGTGGAAAGTAACATCAAAACTCTCTGATTTTATGGGCAGATTAAATGCATCACCTAAAATATAATGAATTTTCAGACCTTCTTTTGCGGCAACCTGTTTAACGATCTTTAATGAATTTCGCGCATAATCAAGCACAAAAATCACTCCGCCTTTCTTTTTTAATCTGATACTGTCTCTTCCAGTACCTGCACCAATCTCAAGAACTTTTTTACCTGATATATCAAAGTTATTTAAAAGATTATTCGCAAGATTTCCGGAAGTCGGATAAATATCTTCAACATCCTTTTCCCAGAATTTTTCCCAGGTGTTTTTATTTACTTTTGCCATATTCTGCTATAGATATTTGATCCTTTTTGATATTGATGGATGACTATAAAAAACGAATTCTACAAACGGGTGGGGTTCAGGATCAGCCAGATTAAGATCTTTAAGCTTATTTAATGCATTTGTAAAATCCACTTTACTTGAATTTTTCACTGCAAACCTGTCGGCATCTTTTTCGAATTTTCTTGAAATAGAATTCTGAAGCGGCATTGTGATCATCATATAAATGAAAAACAATAATCCCAGCAGCGGAAATGCAGCAATATCACTAATTCCATTAAATCCAAAATTACCGATAAGACTACTGAATAGCACCGATACCAGAAACAATCCCGTAAATGTAAAAAAGAATCCAATAAATGTAAGTTTAATAATATGCTTTAGCTTGTAATGTCCAACTTCATGTGAAAAAACAGATAAAATTTCCCCTGTTGAAAAATTCTCCAAAAGATTATCCGCCAGTAAAATTCTTTTAGTCTTACCCAGACCTGCAAATGCGGCATTCGCTTTTTTTGTATCTTTGCTTAAATTGAAAGAAAATACGCCTTCAACCTTGATAGCAAAATCCGTGGAAAATTCAGTCAATCTGTTTCTAAGCTCTTCATCCTCAATTTTATTAAATTTATAGAATAAAGGAAAAATCACCAGAGGGGCTATTTTTGTTAAAAGTAATCCGAAAAAAAATATTAATATTCCGGTAGGGATCCACCATAAATTATCAAATTTTATGATAAAGAAATAGAATGCCAGCAAAATTGGGAAGAACAACAAGATTGATATCCCGGTACCTTTCATCTCTTCTTTTATCCAGCCTGCCAGACTTTGATTGGAGAGGTTAAACCTGTGTTCTAAAATATAACCTGAAAAAAAATCTGCCGGGAGAGAGATCAATTTCTCCATCCCTCCGATAAAAAAAACAAAAACAAGAAACGAAATGTACTTGATTTTCACCAATTCTACAGATAAATCCCGGAGATATTTAGACAGATCAGTAAAAATCAGAACTATAAACAGAATTACCAGAAGGATAATATTGATTATCTGAGCCTGCAATTTCAAGTTATTATACTTTTTATTATCCCGATCCAAAAAATTCACCTTTAGTCTTTCAGAGGTTTCTGCAATGCTTCAGATAAAACCTTTCCTGGTTTAAAAAACGTTTTTTTGTGAGGAGGAACATAAATTATTTCATTGGTCCTTGGATTCCTGGCTTTTGGTTTAGCCTTCGCCTTTTTTATCCCCATTACTCCAAATCCGCGAATTTCAATCCTGACTTCCGGATCTGCGGTGGCCATGACTTCTCTAATAGATGAAAAAACAGAGTCAACAACCCTGGATACTCTTTCCTTGCTGAAACTGGTCTGCTCTGAAACCATGTTAACAATGTCTTTTTTAACTACAGTTTTCATACTTTACCCCCAATCATTAGAGTTTAAGATTAAACAATACTTTCATTAAAAAGAACAGCTGCGCCTATAACTGCTCCTTTTTCACCCAGGTCTGAAACCAGGATTTTAAGGTTTTCAAGAGGTCCCTTGTTTATACTTGCTTTTAATACTTCAATCAGATCATCTTTAAAAAATTTATAAGATCTGCTTAAAGAACCGCCGAGAATTACTGCATCAGGATCAAAAAAATTAATTAGCCCCGATACCAGCATTCCCAGATGCCTTCCGTATTCTTTCCATGTCATTAACGCCGAATGATCCTTCTTTTCTGCTAATTCCGATATTCTCTTTGCAGGTATTTCTTTACCGGTTTTTTTATAAAACAGCTTTCTAACCGCTTTTGCGGATGTATAGTCTTCAACATTACCATCAAGATAAGACGTTTTCCAGATTTCACCGGAAGTACCTGTTGCGCCATTATAAAGAACACCGTTGCAAATAATACCGCATCCGGTTCCGGTGCCGAGAGTCAAGCCGATAATGTTTTTCATGTTCCTTGCTTTTCCGGCAAACAGTTCACCCAGGACAAAACAGGAGGAATCATAATTGACAAGAACTTTTATATTAAACTTATCGGAAAAATATTTTTTTATATTAAAATAATTCAGTGGTTTTACATTTTCAGGATTCAGTATTTCGCCGGATTTCAGATTCAAAGGTCCCGGTGACCCAATACCTATTCCCGATAATGAGTCAAAGGCTATTTCATTAATTTCAAATGCACTAATTACAGCATTTTCGATATTGCCAAGAATTCGTTCTTTTGAACTGTCGCTTTCTGTGGGAACCGTGATAATATTTTTAAGTAATTCTAATTCTTCCGATACTATCCCCGCTGATATTTTTGTACCGCCTAAATCAACCCCTGCAACATATTTCATATATTATTATGTATTAAAGCTATATCCATAATTTACAAACGTTTAAATATACAAAAAAAAAGTGATTATGACAGTATTTTTTTCTATTTTTCCATTAATTTTTTGACTTCAGGACAGTAGTGTCCGGTAAAAATGAAAGAGAATAATATGTAATATCGTGTTTTAACATAACTTATCTTGGATTATATTAATTTTTGATTGATTTTGAAAAAAGCAATCAAAATGCAAAAATTAAAAAGATCTGGATTCCTGCCTACGCAGGAATGACAAACCCTAATACCTTGTTTTTATTCGTCTTGTGTCATTCCCGTGAAAACGGGAATCCAGTTTTTTGAAATACGTAAAATAAATTTTTACTTTTTACCGGACACTACTGACTTCAGGATAATTTCATATTAAATAAAAAAAAAGTGATTATGAAGTTAAAGATCTAAAAAAATCTTTTTTTTTGTTGACATGAGAATCACATAATATTATATTTCGGATTGAATTTAAATTAATTATTAATCATGGCAATAATTACTCCAGGTATAAACCTTGTAAAGAGTTTTAATTTTATCAGGGAATTCCAAAGGAACATTATAAAAAATACTGACGTAAATTTAAGAAAAAGAGGAGCAAATATCGCACAATCTGCATATGATACTGATTTATCTCCAAGAGAAATTTCTGATAAGGTTGAAAACTATAAAATTAAAATTCAAAAAACAAAAAATTCTCAAGACAGATTTATAGATACATACAGATAGACTTGAAAAGTCTTACTATAAAAAGGGCGGAATTTTTTCCGCTCTTTTTTTTTTCTTAAAAATAAATTATGAAATAAAACTATATTTGATTTCAGTAAAATAGAATTTTATGAATCAAAATTCCACTTCAAGGATTTTTGAAGTGTACCTGCTTTTATTATTTTCGAAATCTACTTTAATCTTATATTGCCTGCCATCGAGTTTTTCTAATTTCCCGCCATTTATCTGCTTGAGTTCTACACCGGAAATAATTTCAAAATCGCAGCTTGTACCTGAAATGCCCTCCAATACAATAAACATTTTGTTACCGGATACATAAAAATCCGTGATTTTCAGGCTATTGGTCTTTCCTCCTTGTTCGGGAGGGTAATAATTTGGTAATACGTCGATTCCCTGCCTGATCTTAATAACGATCTCACTTTTGTTCTTAATTTTGCATTTAAAAATGCATCTTACTCCCTGCCTATCTTTTTGAAGGTCAAATTTAACCTGATTCCCATTTACAACTACTTTTTCAATTTCTGTCAATAAACCAAATCCGGGGGAAAATGTGCCTTCATACACATCATTTGCCGTACAACTCAATTTAATTTTATATAAATCTTCAGTTTTATCAATAAAAATATCAAATGTATCATCCCCGATTCTAAAATTCCTGATCTTTGCATATTTCCAATTAGCAGGCAGATCCGGTGAGATATTAATAGTTTTACCGAAAGAATTTCCGGTTACTCCAAAAACACCTCTGACAGTATTGAATATTATCGGGGATATTGAAAACAATTGATGCTGAACAGATGTTGAAAGGGGGCGGAAATGTTCACCGGAGAAAAGCTCATTAAAGCTGCCCAGCCCATGCTGAAAAACGTTATTTGTTATTTGTTTTAAATGGTTGAAACCTGCATAAACAAAACCGTTATTATATTCAGCCATTGCTGCATAACCGGTTAGAAAGGGCCAGACGGCTCCATTATTATAAGCCAGAGGTTCATAGAACTGGCTTTTCTTTGAGAGCATTCTTGTTCCCCAGTCGGTACTCAAATGATGTTCCGAAAAGTTCTTTAGAGTTTTATATGCTTTTTCATCCTCAAACAAATTAAACATTAATCCCACAGCAGGCCAGACAGTTATATCATTTTTCAACTCGTTTTTTATTGAAATTCCAAAAGGTATTAAGCCCGTTTCCGGATCATGGAATTGACTGTTAATACTTTTTCTTCCGGTTTGATATAATTTTTCAGCCTCCTTAACAAGTTTTCCATCACCCATCAGACCTGCAAGTTCACTCAAAGCCTTATAAGATTCAACCGAAACAGCCGATAAATATACTCCTACCTTCAGTCCCTCTCTGAGGGAACCCAGTTCAGAAGCTCCAAGACCGGCTAATTTGTTTTCCATTAATCCGTCATTATCTGAGTCAGTACTTCTTATATAGGCATAAGCTTTTTTTACGGATTCCCATGTTTCTTTCAAAAAGCCTATATCACCGCTTGATCTGACATAATCTGCAACGGCGATAATATATAACGGGGTCGTGTCTGCATGATAATAGCCGTAAGGATATTCTTCAAACCATTTGACAAATCCTGCGCCCTGGGACAGTTCATGCATCATCTTACCGTCTTCTCTTTGATATTTTCTTAAGAATTCCAGTGCAGTTCTGCTGAAGGAAAAATTTCCAATACTGTTAACGGCAAACAAATTATAAAATGCATCTCCTCCAAAATACCAGGCGAATCCGGGTCTTTCTCTTTCACCTGACAAACCGAAACCGGCAACAATACCTGTCCCAAGGTCTTCATTTTCAACAAGCCCATTATCGACCGCTGCTTTTGCCCAAAAAAATGCAGTATTGAGATCTTTATCCGGTGTGTCAATTATCGTTGTCCTGTCTAACAGATCTCTATAATATTTTTCATTCTCTATATACAGATCTTCAATATTATTCAGCATTATTGAGTACTTTTTTATAGCATCATCCCTGCCGGACATATTTCCTGTAATTACTATCGGAATATAAAATTTATCTGCAGTCTCAATCTCGACAGGGATCTCAAAACTTATCTTACCTCCGGGCAGTTGATGTGCAGGTGAGGAAGATGCCTGTTTACCCAACGGACATCCGACAATTCCATTATATTTCCTTCGGCTTTCCGAAAGAATCATTCCTTTTATTTCATCATTCCAGAACGCATACTGGCCGCCCAAACCGGCAGGCCACATGGGTTTGAGGTCCGGTGCAAAAGAGACTATAATATTAAACGGTTCAAATACTGAAAGGTCTAATAAAATTATCCCTCCGGGGCTGTTAACCGGAGTGAATACCTTCATTTTTAAAAAAAATTTATCTTCTGAATATACTATTTCTGTATAATGCGGATTCCTGAGAATTTTTACAGCATAATCTTTAAGGTCAAAGTAAGTTTGAGTTTTCCGGGAAAATAATCCGATTTCGAAATTATGGAATAGTTTCATGGGATAAACCCATGCTTCCTTCAAACCTGTTTCCGACCCCATTAAAATTGCTTTCCTCCCTGCACAGTCAAAATAATCCCTGCCTTGAGGAATCCCGGATAGTTCAATTGAAAATGGGTGAAATTCAAATTTTTCGGGAAGTTCAAGAGTACTCTGCCCGAACAATAGACTGGAACAGAGTATTATCGAGATAAATAATACTTTTTTCATACAAAAATATCCAAAAATTGATAATTATTAAATTAAATATTCACTTTCATAACTGTCCGCTTAAAAAACAAAAAAATTATTTATGTACATTATGACACTGGATTCCAGCCTTCGCTGGAATGACACAACATGAATAATAACAATAA
>JBHPGK010000070.1:0-15432 GCA_042570605.1 Candidatus Zhuqueibacterota bacterium | reverse complement strand
ACTTGACATTTTATCCTTTTATATTTAAATTTATACCTACTTTTAACAATAATTTTAAATAAATAATGAAAATTATAAGACGTACTTTTGTTCTGCTGTTCATATTTGTACTTTTCAATATTGCTTTTTCACAGGAAGATATCGAGTCTTTTAAAAGGCAGTTGAAGAGTATGGGTATGACCGATACTCAGATAAATAATCTGATCAGGAACTACGGATTTACTGCGCCCAGACAGCAGCAGTTACCTTTACAATTTTCCCGTGGTCAGGCAGAGGCAGATTCAATAATGCTTGCCCGTCAGAGAGAAATTTTATACGGACGTTCTTATGCAGGTTCCGACACCACTGGAATAGATTCTTTACGTGTAGAAAGGCTATATCCGTTCGGATATAGCGTTTTTCGTTATTCCCCATCGTATGCAGAACCGTTTTTTGATTATGGGATCATCTCCTATGAATATCCTGTCGGTCCCGGTGACGAGATCATTTTAACGATCTGGGGAGACGTTGAATCATATAAATCGTATACTGTCGATAGAGAAGGCAGTATCTATATAGTAGGATTAGGTAAGATTTATGTTGCCAATAAGACATACAGGGAATTAAAAGAATATCTATTAAATTTGTTGAAAAAGATTCATCCCCGAATTGACGAAGGAAAAACAATAGTTGAAATAACTCTCGGGAAATTAAGACGGGTTAAAGTATTTGTTACCGGGGAGGTATTCAGACCTTCGGATTATTATGTGAATACATTGTCCGATGTGGTCAATTTAATATATAAATCCGGGGGAATTATAAATGGAGGCTCACTTAGAAACGTCGAGTTGAAAAGAAACGGAAAAGTTGAAAAGATCATTGATCTGTATGAATTTATTTTAAAGGGTAATTTGCAGACTACTGAACGCCTGCAGGATCATGATGTTGTTTTTGTCCCTTTTGCTCAAAAGACCGTTGCTGTAAAAGGTGAAATTAAAAGACCGGCGGTCTATGAAATAAAAGATGATGAAACAATCGAAGATCTGATAAATTTTGCTGGTGGTTTTACCTCCAAAACCTATTTTAACAAATTTAATATTGACCGGATTGTTCCTTTTAAAGACAGAATAAAAGGTGAAAACGAAAGAGAAATCCTATCTTTTTATGATTTAAATGAATTTTATTCGCAAGTACCAATGGATGGTGATACAGTAACTTTATTTAAGATTGATGAAGAAAAAGATAATTATGTTACTGTTACAGGCCGCATAAAGAAAGATGGTGAATTTGGATATTATGCAGGCTTGACTCTTGATGAATTGATAAATAAAGCCGGTGGACTGGAAGAAGATGCGTATCTGGAGAAAATGTTTGTTATAAGAACAAATCCGGATTCAACATTCAGTGTTATCGCAATGAGCTATGATGATATTAAAAATCCGGAGAAAAAAGTGGAGTTAGCGCCATGGGATCATGTGATAATTTCCTCTATCTGGGATTTTGAAGAAAAACCTTATGTCGAAATATATGGTGAGGTAAGGGCTCCGGGAATATATCCATTGATGGAGAATCTGACTCTGAACGATTTAATTCATTTAGCAGGAGGATTAAAAGAGACAGCGTTTAAAATTGAAGCGCAGGTCTCGCGTATGATACCTGAAAGTCTGAGAGTTGATAGAAGAACCAATTCTGAACTGTTTAAAATTCCTATTCTGTCAAAGATGGGAAGTAAAGAAAAAGACACTTTTTACTTAAAAAAATATGACAATGTATTTATTAGGGAAAATCCGGAATTTACCTATCCCAAAAAGGTATATATTTTTGGAGAAGTACAATACCCCGGTCCTTACCCTCTGCTTAAGAAAAATGAGAAGATAACTGATCTGATGTTAAGATCGGGAGGATTTACCGAAAGAGCTTATCTGGACGGAATTACCTTTTTCCGGAAGAGCAATGATATTGGGAGAATTTCCATTGATTTTCAAAATATCATGAACAAACCTGATCATGTAGACAATCTGTTTTTAGTTGAAGAAGATTCGATTTATGTACCGGAGAGAATAAATACAGTTAGAGTGATGGGAACAGTTGGATTTCCAGTCAGCGTACTTCATGAAAAAGGTAAAGGAGTCAGTTATTACATAAAAAGTGCCGGTGGTTTTACTGAAGAATCAGATAAGGGAAAGGTTCAGATAATTTATCCGAACGGGCAGGTCACTGCACCAAGACGTTTCTGGCGTGATCCTGAAATAAAACCGGGTTCAACGATCCTGGTACCGAAAAAGATCCCGACTGAAGGTATTAACTGGACTGAAGTAGTAAGAAACTGGGTTCAGATAATCTCGAGTCTTGCAACCACAATATTTATTCTGAAGAATATTAAGTAAATATGAGATATAGATCTTATGCACGAAGAGCATCAGGAAGAGAATATATTTTTCTATTTAAAAATAATATTTAAACATAAGAACCTTGTCGCTTTTACCGGGGCTGTTTTTGTTATAGCCGCGTTGATATATGTTTTTGTGGTTCCACCCACTTTTACTTCATATGTCACGATCCTTCCAACTTATGAATCGGAACAGGCTGGTCAGCTCTCTTATCTTCGTAATATTGCAGGTCAATTTGGGCTAACTCAGATGCCTGTAAAAAATATTTCTGAATTATTCCCGGAAGTTATTAAAAGCAAGAAACTGATACATGAGATCCTTCAAAAAAAGTTTTATTTTCAGGATGACAGCCTGATTCTCCTTGATATTTTTAAGACTCAGGGAGAAGATCTGAATACGAGATTGTTTTATGGTTATATTTCATTAAATGAAATGATCTCTGTCTCGAGAGATATAAGAACAAGCATAACAAAAGTTGAAGTCAGTTCAAAATACCCTGTATTAGCGGCTGATATAGCTACAGCGATCGTGAAAGAATTGGATATTTATAACAGGAACCAGCGGACAAGCAAAGCAAAAGAGAACAGGGAATTCATTGAAAAACGATTACTTGAGACTGAAGACTCTTTAAATGTATCCGATCACAGGCTTACAGAATTCTATGACAGCAATAAAGGCGGTTATATTAATGCATATCAAAATTCACCGGAACTTAAAATGGAAGAGGTGAAGCTCTTAAGAGATCAGAAAAAGTGGGAAGAGGTTTATGTGACTTTAGTTGGGGAGTATGAGATTGCGAAAATCCAGGAGGTAAGGGATACGCCTCTTATTAATATACTTGATGATGCACGGGTCCCTGTTGTAAAAAGTGCTCCAAAAAGGGCGTTAACTGTAATTCTTTCTCTTATTGTTGGACTTAATATCGGTATTATTTTATCTTTTATTCATGAAAGCAGGATAAAAATTCGGGAGAAAGGGAAATGAATATTATTTCTGAAAAGGCGCAAATTGGAGAAGGGACTAAGATAGGTAATTTTACTTCTGTTTTTGAAGACGTTAAGATTGGCAAAAGCTGTATAATTGGAAATAATGTAGTTATTCATAAAGGAACTAAAATAGGTGATTTTGTAAGGATCGATGACAATACTGTGATCGGTAAAGGGAAAATGCGGGCGGTGCTATCTGTGGTCAAGGACGTTCATAAAGAACCTCCTGCAGAAATAGGTGACAATTGTCTTATCGGAACTCATGTGGTTATATATGCAGGTGCGAAAATAAGTAAACATGTTCTGGTTGCTGATTCAGCATCGATCAGGGAACGCGTTTCGATTGGCGAGTATACAATTGTCGGGAGACTTGTTACTATTGAACAGGATGTGGAAATAGGAAGAAAATGCAAACTGGAAACAGGATGTTATATCACGGCAATTTCTAAAATTGAGGATTACTGTTTTATCGCACCAATGGTTACTACGTCAAATGATAATTATATGGGAAGGACGGAAGAGAGGCTGAAACATTTTAAGGGTGTAACTGTAAAAAAAGGCGGAAGGATAGGTGCGAATGCTGTAATTTTGCCCGGTATAAAAATCGCAGAAGACGGACAGGCTGCAGCCGGAGCCGTCGTTACAAAAGATATTCCTCCTAAAAAAATATATGTTGGGGTCCCGGCTAAACCATTCAGGGACGTCCCGAATGAACAACTCCTCGAATCGCAAAATTGGGATTAATTTTTAAATCCAGATGAAAATTCCAAGGTTTTTCTTCATATTCACTGTTTTATTTTTACTCAACTCAGCATTGGCTCAAAGTACTTATGTACCTTTGAATCATCCTGTCTATGATTATATTAACAGGATTGAAACGAAAGGTTATATAAATAAGTTCTTAAGCGGAACAAAGCCTTTTACCCGCAAAGAATGTGCAAAAGTAATATCTGAGGTTGCCAAACATCCTGATAACCTCACTGATTTTGACAAAGAAAGCATTCTGTTTTATCTTGTTGAATTTAGGGAAGAATTTGAACCGGAAGAATATGAGGATATTTCGAATCTATTTATAAATACTTCGGGTACAAAAAAGCCGGAGTTTATACCTGAGAGTTTTTATAAAAACGACAGGAATCTTCTTCATTTCAAAGAAGATAAGATCAATTTTTTCATTGACCCGATCGCATATATCGATTTTAAAAGTATAAATGCCGATTCTGCAAACGGGAAAAATAAAATAAAGCGGCTCACAGGGGGATTTAAAGTCTGGGGCTCTTTTGGCAAAAATCTTGGATTTTACGCTGATTATAGAAATACTAAAGAGTGGGGATTAAAATATCCTGTTAAGGTAAATTATTCTCTGGACAGATTGGGTTTTGTAAATGGCTATGGTACTCATATTTATCATGATGAGACTATTGCGTACCTTGTAGCTGGATTCTCTTTGTTTGAATTAGAACTGGGTAAGAATATTAATAAATGGGGACCGGGGTACAGGGGAAACCTGATATTATCAGATTATGCTGCATCATACGATCTTATTAAATTTAAGACGAGCTTCTGGCGTGTTAAATTCTGCAGTATAATGGGATTTCTCAGATCGTACCCACAGATCACGTACGAAAATACAGTTAAACAGGATAATATCGAAACTACACGGGATATGAACTCTAAGAAATACATAGCGGCACACAGGCTGGAATTCAACTTAACTGACAGGTTGGATATAGGTTTCAATGAAGTTGTTATTTATGGCGACAGAGGGCTGGAATTTGCCTATTTAAATCCAATTATGTTTTATCGGTCAGCGGAACATTACCTTGGAGATATGGACAACGCAGCGATGAGCTTTGATTTTAACTGGGTCCCGGTTAACGGATTTCGTGTTTATGGTGAATTTTTCCTGGATGATGTTACGATAAAAAAGATCGGCTCAGACTGGTATGGAAATAAATTTGCATATTTGGCAGGTGTTTTTATTACCGATCCTCTTAAATTAAGAGATTCGGAAATTTTGTTTGAATATGCCAGGATCAAGCCCTTCGTCTACACTCATCATTATTCGATCAATGTATACAAGCATTTCACATCCCCTCTGGGTTATTTTACCGGACCCAATTCGGAGACTTACTTCCTGCTTTTTTCTAAATATTTTTCCCGGAAAAGTAAGATCTCTTTTGAGTTTGATTTGCAGAAACATGGGTCTAATTACGCGGACATTAATATTGGCGGAGATATAAACAGTGCTCATATGCCGGGAGATACTGACAATGTACAATTTCTTGATGGCATTGTTGAAAAGAAGGTCCGGCTCGGTCTAAAATATAGGTACGACATCTTCAGACATTTTTATTTTTCTGCAGAATTCGATTATGAGAAAGCTGAAAATGTGCTGGTCGAAAACAACCGTACATCTGTAGAATCTGTTGATTTTATGATAGGATTTGGAATTAATTATTGATCTATTATTAAAGATAAACCACAGAGACGCAGAGACGCGGAGAAATGGTGATATGAAAATATTTTACTTAAATGAATTTATAATTACTAACTGAATAATGAGATTCTTATTCCAAGATAGATCATGAATATTTTAATTATTCCTACATGGTATCCTACCGAAAAAAACCGGATATTGGGTATATTTATTAAAAATCAGGTTGATGTTATTGCGAGAAAGCATACTGTTATTGTTCTTTATCCTGAACCGGGGAATTTGATGGATGTACTTAAAAAACCTGATTTGTTAAGAATTCAAGATAATCTCTTTATTATAAGACCCAAATATACATTATTTCCCAAACTTGGAATGATATCTTATCTTTATTCGGTGCTAAAGGGGTTCAGGAGAATCAGAAAAAGTTATAAAATTGATCTCATTCATTCACATGTTGTAATGCAGGGAGGATTTGGCGGCGCACTTTTAAGTAAATTATATAAAATTCCGTTTGTACTAACTGAACATTCATCACAAGCTTGTGATATTGCTAAGCATAAAATATATAAAAAGCTGTACATTTGGGCGGTAAAAAAAGCACATCGATTTATTTGTGTCAGCCGGTTTTTGACTAATGAAATTGAAAGGAATTTTGAGAAAGTTGAAACCTCGATAATACACAATGTCATAAATACTGATCTTTTTAATTTAACCGGAATATCCGAAACTGAAAAACCGGTACAAATAATTTTTGTAGGCGGTTTACATAATGATATAAAAAATTTGCCTTTGCTTTTAGAAGTACTAAGCGATATAAAAAATGAGTCTCAAATAGGTTTCAATGTTCAGGTTATAGGTGACGGTAAATTAAAAAGTGATTATCAATTGTTGGCTGAAAAATTGGGATTAGGAGATACAGTAAAATTCAGAGGCAATTTATTACCTGAAAATCTTGCAAAAACATTAAAGGGATCTTCATTTTTTGTCAGCACCAGTAAAAAAGAAACTTTTGGTATTGCACCTGTAGAAGCGTTAGCATGCGGTAAGCCGGTAATTGTTTCAAGATGCGGCGGACCTGAAGAATACTTTAAGGATTTTTGCGGCATAATGATCCAACCTGATAATAAAGATGAGTTAAAGAGTGCTGTTTTAAAACTGATGACCACTTTCCCAACTTATGATCCCGAAAATTTACATAATTATATTAAAGAAAATTTTGGTCCGGAAGTATTTTTAGGCAAAATTGAAGAAATTTATTGTTCATTATCAGAAAAAAATATCTGATTATTTCTTAGTCTTTTTTACAGATTGCAAGCAAATCTAAACAGCTGTCCGGATTTTCTGCAACAGTAAAATCATTTATATTGTATTTAGTTAGAAAATCGTTCTCGTTAGGATTTGCTGTAATATTCTTTTTAAACAGTTTTTTCATTTCCAAAAGAATTTTAATTATTATATCAGGCAATAATTTTTTCATTGGAGAAATCAGATATACCCGAATTGGTGATTGCCTGACCCTATTATATTCGATCTCATTTATTTCCTTTGTTCCTGATATACCCATAATATTTACATTTTTGAATACAGATTGTATTTCTTTTTTAAATGAATTTACATCATATTCTCTTAAATGTTCTAAATTCCATGGTTTTTGAAAAGGCAACAGCCGGTATTTTTTGTTTGGTGTTGAAATAAATACAGAACCATTATCTTTTAATACTCTTTTGAACTCAGATAAATATTTGTTTACGTCTGGAATATGCTCGATCACCTGAAACGAAACGATAACATCAAAGTATTGATCTTCGAAAGGAATAATGTTGTTCTTTTTAATTTTTTGGAAAGTAATATTATGGCCGATATATTTCATTTTACAGTAAGCTATCACTTCTTCATCAATATCAACACCAAAAATTATATCAGCTTTTTTAGATATTAATGATGTTCCATATCCGCTTCCACAAGAATAGTCTAAAACCTTTTTGCCTCCGCAATAGTCTTTTGCAATGTGATAAGCTTTTTTTTGTTTTAAAAAAAGCAGGTATTCTTCCTTACTATTCCAATCATTTTTTTCAGAAACCCACTTTTCTTCAATGTGTATTTTAACTTCTTCAGACATAAAATTCTATTTATTTGGTAGTATTTTTAGATAATTTGATGTAACAACCGGATATTCTTTATGTTTGATTTAGAGAAGAATAACAGTAAAACCCTCATTTTTCCATATATGATGTTCCAGACAATTCTTTGTATCAAAAACCATCCTGGTTTTAACAAGATTTTTAATTTTGTCTGGATTAATATTCTTAAATTCTTTATGATCCGCTAATATTAAAATTAAATCAGATTGTTCCAGCGTATCGTTTAATGAATTTATATCAAAATGAAATTTTTTTACGTGAGGATCAAATATTGAAAAATCAATGTTTGCCTCCCTGAATTTTTCACATATTTTTAATGCCGGTGATTCCCGGGTATCATCAACATTTCCTTTATAAGAAACACCAAGAATTGCAATTTTAGGTTCAGCTATGTCTTTCAGAAGTTTTTTTGTTTTATCAAATATATAGCCAGGCATATCATCATTAATCTGACGTCCAAGGAGCATCAATTTAGATAATTCTGGAGCTTTTTCAATTAAAAACCATGGATCAACAGAAATACAGTGCCCACCTACGCCTGGTCCCGGCTGATGTAAATTGACTCTTGGATGTTTATTAGCAAGCTGAATAACTTCTACAGCATTAATATTAAATTTTTCAGAAATAATTGCCAATTCATTTGATAATGCGATGTTTACATCCCGATAAATATTTTCCATTAATTTAACCATCTCAGCTGTAGTTGCATCAGTAAGATATATATCTCCTTCTACAATTTTTTCATAAAGATTTTTTGCGATCTCCGCAGATTTATAATCAATGCCCCCAATTATTCTGTCATTTTCCAGGAATTCCTTCAAAATATTTCCTGGTAATACCCTTTCAGGACAGTGTGCAACAAAAAACTCAAGACCAGCTTTGAGTCCTGATTTTTCCAGTATTGGGATAAGAAAATTAACCGTTGTTCCGGGAGGGGATGTTGATTCCAGAATTATAATATTCCCCTTTTCAATAAATGGGATAATCGCTTCAGCTGCAGCTTGAACATAACTGAGGTCTGCCAAATGAGATTTGCCGGGAATGTTATTATTTCCTAAATTATTTTTTTTAAAAGGTGTTGGTACAGCAATTATAAAGATGTCCGCCTTTTCAGGTGAGGTTCCGACTTTTAGATTCCCCGATTTTATCGCTGCCTGCACTGTAGTATGTAAACCGGGCTCCTGTATATTAAAAGTGCCGTTATTTATATTTTCAACTATGTCGGTTTTGACATCTATTCCCAGAACCTTGAATCCATTCATCGCAAAAATCGAAGCAGTAGGAAGTCCTATATAACCCAAGCCTAAAACACAAACTCTTTTCATAATTTCTCCAGCAATATATTTCGTATTTTTTGAGAACTTTTTCCATCTCCAAACAGGTAATGTTTTTCAGCCATTTTCTTATAAGCTTTTTCATCATGCAAAAGTTTCTGGGTTTCATTATATATTTTATCACTGTCTGTCCCGACCAGTAATGTGTTTCCTGCATCAATGGCTTCTGGTCTTTCTGTTGTCTCTCTTAATACTAAAACAGGTTTTCCTAATGCAGGAGCTTCTTCCTGAATTCCCCCGGAATCTGATAGAATGAGGTAGCTTTTCCGGAGCAGGTGGCAAAAAGTCACGTAATCGGTCGGTTCAATAAGATGTATTCGCTCGATATCATCTAAATGTCTATATACTACATTTTTTATATTTGGATTAAGATGTACCGGATAAACGATTTCTACATCATCATTGCTTTGGACTATCTTTTTTAAAGCCAGGCAGATATTTTTAATCCCAGGTCCAAAATTCTCTCTCCTGTGAGCTGTAACCAGTAATATTTTTGAACCATGATTAAAATTTATTTTTGGTTTTTCTTTATGCTCTTTTAATATCCAGAGTAATGCATCAATGACAGTATTCCCGGTTACATAAACAGACGATTTATCATAACCTTCATTTAATAAATTGTCTTTCGCACTTTTAGTTGGAGCAAAATGTAAATCCGTAACAATTGAAGTTATTCTCCTGTTAATCTCTTCAGGGAAAGGACTGAATTTGTTTTCAGTGCGTAAGCCTGCTTCTACATGCCCGATCCTGATCTTTTGATAAAAAGCCGCAAGTGCTGCAGTCATGGCAGTAGTTGTGTCACCTTGTACCAAAATCAGATCCGGTTTTTCAACGTTTAATATGCTCTCAATTTCTATTAGAATTTTAGCAGTTATATATGTCAGACTCTGATTGGTTTTCATGATATTGAGGTCATAATCTTGTTTTATTCTGAATATATTTAAAACTTCATCCAGTAAATGCCGGTGCTGAGCGGTTATACAGATTTTGACTGTAAAATTTACCGGATCATTTTGCAGTTCTTTTATAAGAGGTGCAAGTTTGATAGCTTCAGGTCTTGTTCCGATGACAAATAAAATTTTCTTCATTGAATTTTCTCTGTTTTAATAAGACTATCCTTGATTCAGGATAGATTCAAGTTTATTTTCATATAATAACCTAAAAAATTAGCAATATTTAGCCATAAAATCAAGATATTTTTGAGTATTGTTTGGGAATTTGTTATTGTTTTAATTGATAATTATGGTTACATTTATGTTTCCATGAAAAAAGTGTTAATAATAGTAAATCAATTCCCGCCTTTTGGTGGCGGCGGTGTAATTAGAGTTCTCAAGTTTGTTAAATATTTACCCGAATTTGATTGGGAACCTATTGTCTTAACTCGTGATTTCAGTAAAAATCTTTTTGTACAGGATGAAGATCTTTTAAAGGAAATATCTTCAAAAACAAAAATATTCCGGGTTCCGTCATTAGAACCAACCGGCTTAACAAAAAAATTAAAAAACCTGAATAACGGTAATGGCAATTCAAAAACAGTAAACAATTCTTATGGTTTTATATATCATTACTTGAAAAAAATACGTGATTTTATTTTTAGAACGATTTTAATCCCTGATCAGGATATCCTCTGGGTTAAACGGGCTATAAAAAAAGCTGAAGAAATTATTAAAGAAGAAAAAATAGATGTAATATTTTCTTCTTCTCCACCGGATTCTACTCACCTTGTCGGCTATTTTTTGAAAAAGAGATTCCCTGAGTTAAAATGGGTTACAGACTATAGAGATACCTGGTATTTTCGTGATGGATACAAAAAATCAGGAATTAGGAAAAGAATATATCTTTTCCTTGAGAAAAAGATGGTCAATAGCTCTGATGGTACAAGCCTTGTGCACAATACTATCCAAAATAAAGATATTGATGAAATTAAAGATAACCTAAAATCAAAAATAGTTTTAATCCCCAACGGTTTTGATGAGGAGGATTTTAAAAACATCAATAATGGTAAAACGAATGAAATTTTCACTTTAACCTATGCCGGCTCGATACTCGGTTACCGCAAGAATCAGTCTCTGCTTGAAGCATTAAAATTGTTCAAGGGACACTCAGGCAATGGAAAAATAAATGTAAAATTAATGGGTATTATTGATGAAGATTACAAAGAAGAAATTAATCAATTAGATTTAAATGATATCGTAAAGGTTCATGGCTTTTTATCGCACAAAGAAGCCCTGGAGCAGCTTTCAAATTCACACGCTATATTGTTTGTACAGACAAGTAATAAAGAAGAATCAATTGTACCATCCGGTAAAATATATGAATACTTAAGGATCGGGAAACCGATATTTGCACTTGTTCAGGATGGAGTTGTAAAGAATATCATTAATCAGTTTAAAGCTGGTTTAGCCGTTGATCCTGATAACCCTGAAGAAATTATTCAGGGGCTTGAAGAATTAAAAAGAAATTATACACAATATGATAACCTGCAAAAAATAGATACAGTTTTTTTAAAACAACATGAACGAAAAGAGCTGACCCGCCAATTAGCTGAATTATTCAACCGTTTTTAAAGCAATGAAATCTCTTTCCATAATTATTGTCAACTGGAATGGATCAGAAGTAATACTTAATTGCCTGAGATCAATTTATGATAATCTGGAAGATCTGGATTTTGAGGTAATTATTGTTGATAATAACTCTACAGACGGCAGTCCTGAATTGGTTGAAAAACAATTCCCAAAAGTTAGTCTTGTGAGATTAGAAAACAATTATGGTTTCGCAAAGGCAAATAATGCCGGGATAGAAAAATGCGATGGGAAATATATCTGTCTGTTAAATTCAGATACTGAAATTATTAATGATTCCTTTAAAGAAATTATTGATTATATGGACAATAATGATAATATTGGAATTTTAGGTCCTAAATTATTATACAAAGACGGTTCATTTCAAAGTTCAGCAGGAAGATTTCCGGGTATAAAAACTGAATTGTCAGGCTATTTCTTTTTGAATAGAATACCTCTTCTTAACAAGCTGTTTAAGGACAGGTTTATTCATGATGAATTTAAAAATATCCGGGATGTGGATTGGATCTGCGGAGCATGTTTGTTCATTAGAAGATCTGTAATTGAAAAAATTGGTGTATTTGATGAATTGTTTTTCATGTATATGGAAGATGTTGATTATTGTTTAAGAGTAATAAGGAATAACTGGAAAATCGTATATTTCCCGCTTTCTAAAGTTGTACATCTGGGTGGGCATAGTGTTAACAAAGCTGATTATAAAATTCTGCTGAATAATACCAGCAGCTTTTTTAAGTACTATAAAAAACATTTTAATAATTTTTCGTATATTTTATTGTCGCTTATTTTTATTTCAGGTACGGTTTTCAGGATATTTTTACTGTCCATGTTTTTTATGTTTTCCTTTAGAAAAACCTTTAAACAAAAGGTTGTGGCAAATATTAAAGTTCTTAAAGCATCATTTGATATTATCTTGAATAAAAACAATATTATTTAATAAAAGAGCCTGAATGTTTTTAGAATATATTAAAACAAAAGATTTTAAATTTGAGATAATAACAGGTTTTATTTTTCTCCTGGTGTTTGCCGCAGTATCAAATTTTTTCGATATTACAATTGCATTTATTCTTACTCTGCTGTTTATACTTTTGTTTTATTCTGTTTCTTTTATTTCATTAAATAAAAAACCAACTAATGTTTATCTTTTTTTGCTATTGTTTTTTGCGCCGCTTGAGAAAATTCACTGGTATCAATTTTTTGCGATCAAACCTGTAATAATTCTGGGTTTACTGGGCGCATATCTGTTTATTATTCATATTATTGTTAAACCCACAATCAATAAAAACATCAAAATTGCAGCTTCATTATATTTTCTAATATTTTTGTCGATGTTATTATCAACATATTTTTCGATAAATTCTTATCGAAGTTTCAGGTTGTTATCACTGTATATTATCATTTTTTCATATTCACTCACTTTAATTTATATCATAAAGGAAAATTCTCATTTGAAGTTGATTCTTAATACCTGGCTAGCTGTGGGGGTTTTTACTGCTATATACGGTTTGCTTCAATTATATTTAAAATATAGAGGAATAGAATTAGATGAACTTGTATCGGACTTTTTAAAAACTAATCCGGTCTCTTTTAGAATTAATCCCATAAGTAAATATGGATATAGAATAAATGCATTTTTCGGGGATGCCAATAATTATGCGGCATATTTGAATACAGTAATACCTATTTCACTGTTTTTTTTAATGAATTGTATTAATTCCGGGAAACGATCAAAAATTCTGTTATATTTTATTACTACAGCGATTTTGCTGGTGGTGGTCTTTCTGACTTTTTCAAGAAGTGGGTGGTTAGGTACAATTACAGTATTAGCGGTTTTCTTCATAAAATTTAGAAAATATTTCTTTAAAACTAGTTATTTAAAAATATGGATGATCGTTTTTATTGTTTTAGCATGTCTGTTTTTAATATATAAAGATATTTTGCTGCTATTGTTAAATATTAGACTATCCAGAGATATTGGCAGCACTTCTATTCATATTTTACATATTAAATTTTCTATTAAACTTTTCTTCTCAAATCCAATATTCGGTATTGGAATAGGAAATTATGGTGATATGTTTTATAGAGACTTTTTAAATCTGGCTAATCCTCACAGTACTTTTTTAACATGGCTATCGGAAATCGGCCTTATAGGATTTATTTTGAATTTTTCAGTAATAATTTTATCTTTATTTTATTTAAGAAAAATGATTAAGTCTAACAACGAGTCTCACAGGTTTTATGGCTGGATTCTTTTGACGAGTTATTTAGGTTTGCTGGCTTCAAATGTTTTTTACCAGACGTACGCTTATCATTTCTACAATATATTTCAGGCTGTAGTTTTGGCTTGTGGAAATTTTATTAATAACAGAAATATTGATAAAAAAATTGCTCAATCTAATAATGAGTAATATAATTCTCTATATTCTCCCATAATTTTTTCTTTACTGAAAAATTTTGAAATTCTTTCGATCCCGTTTTTCCCGAATTTATCTGCCAATGCAGGATCGTTCTTTAACTTCATTATTGCATCTGCAAGTGCCCTTGCGTCCTTTGGAGGTACAGTAAGACCGGTTTCATTATTAATACTGACTAAAGGAGCGCCTGACTTAAGGCTGGTATTGATAACCGGTTTTCCTGAAGCCATGCCTTCAAGCTGGACAATTCCGAAGGCTTCTCCAACATCTATTGAAGGCAGTACGACTGCATCGCAATACTTATAATATCCTAATAATTTATCGTTATCAACTTCTCCATGAAATATTATTCTATCTTCTATTTTTAATCTTGAGACCAGAGATTTATATTCATTTTCCAGCTTTCCGGTTCCCACTATATGAATTATTGATCCAGCATCGACATATTTCATACTTTCTATAAGGTAATTAACGCCTTTATATTCAGTTAACCTTCCGACATATAGAATGTTAAAACTATTTTCCAGATTCGAAAATGGATTAACCATATTTGCTTTATCACGGAATTTATTCTCATTTATAGAATATGGAATGACTTCAACCTTTTCCATAAAATCCTGAAGAACTTTTGAATAAATATAATGGTTTTTAGTCGCAGCTAAAATTCTTGAAACTTTCCTTAAAAACCTTTTTTGGAAAGGCTTGTATAAAATTGAACCTCTCTTATACATTTCACTATGATAACTTGCAATGATCTTCTTGTTAGTATTAGATAATAGACATGATAATTCTGCCAATGGAGTAGGCATGTGGACATGAATAAGGTCAAAATCGAGTCTTTTTAGCCATTTTAAAAATGAAATTGAAACAGGCATATTTGAAATTTTCCCATAACATGGGATTCTTATCACTTTTATTTCATTTATTGTTTCAACTTTCTCAGTCTTATCAGAGTTTGAGACTAAAACGGTAAATTCGAATTCATGTTTTAAAGTTTCACAAATTTCTTTTGTGACGGTTTCAATCCCGCCTTTAAAAGGATAATAATACTTACCTATATGCAAGATTTTTCGTTTCATTATATCACAAATTTTCTAAAATGTAAAAAATCCCTTTAAATCTATGTTTTTTTCTGAATTTAATCAATAGAAAATATTTGGGAATAATAT
>JBHPGK010000069.1:0-15544 GCA_042570605.1 Candidatus Zhuqueibacterota bacterium | reverse complement strand
GTTTTCACAAAGTGACTACTTCGTAGCACAAAGTGATCACTTCGTGACAGGATCTAAAAAGGCTTGTTTAGATTTCTCACTCCGTTCGAAATGACAGGACTGGGCTTTATTCGCTTTGAAAAACGAGTTGAGCCACTCACACTTTCACGGGATTGACACTATAAGCACGCTTTTGGATAGACCATGCAGGAAAACAATCAATTCATCAGTGCATAAACTACAATATTGACACCCATCTTTAAGGCGGGATCACGAATCTCGGGTGGGTCGTTGTGGATCTCGGGGTCCTCCCAGCCGTCAGCAAGGTCAGTGTTGCGGGAGTAAAACACTACTATTCTTCCTTCATGGAATATTCCGTATCCGTGAGGAGGTCCGCCGTCATGCTCATGCACTTTTGGAAGTCCCTGAGGGAAATCATAATATGAATGATAGATCTCATGATCAAACGGTATTTCAACGAGCTCCTTGTCCGGGAATACCTTTTTCATTTCCCGCCGGAAGGACTGGTCCATACCGTAATCGTCATCGGCATGAAAAAATCCCCCGTTTATAAGGTATAATCGCAGTCTTTTCACTTCATCATCAGTAAATCTCACATTCCCGTGCCCGGACATAAAAAGATACGGGTATGAGAACAGTTCAGGATCCATAACTTCAACTATCACCTCTTTTTCAGCGGTAGGAATAGTTGTATTCTCCCGTGCATATTTCATCAGGTTTACCAGTGATGTCCTGTTGCCGTACCAGTCCCCTCCCCCGCCGTACTTCAGTTTGCCAATTGTAAGCCGGCCTGTATCCTTCTCCTGAGAGAACACGGTTACGGCAATTAACAATAATATAAATATTGAGGTTTTTTTTAATGTTTTATACATTTTCTTTATTCGTTACATACAGTAAATTCACAGAACTCGCATACCTAAAGGTATGCCCTACTTTTTCCTGCTTTAAACTTTTCCATTTCTCAATCTTTGCATTTTCTTCTTTATCTCTAACTCAACCTTTTCTCTTCCCTTTGCGTTCTTTGCGTCTCTGCGAGAATTTATCCTTTGCCTTCTCCCTTGCTCCTGAAATACTGAATATAGTTCATTGCAAATTCGTCATTCCCGGATAACATGTCCCCTATAATCACTGCTTCTTTGAGTTCCGGTTTTGTCGGATCGGTAATCAGTACATTCAAACCATGAGATATTGCCGCTGAAATGTAATGAGAATTTATCTCTTTACGTCCGGGCAGCCCGAACGAGATATTAGATGCCCCGGCAGCGGCGTTCAGTTTAAGTTCATCCCTGATAAGCTCCAGAGTCCGGAACTGCTCTTTAATCTGTTCGGTCTCTGTTGCAGCAGCAGTCACCAGACAATCAACAATTATGTCTTCCCTGTTCAATCCTTCCCTGACCAGCAGGTTAATAATTCTATCTGCAACCTTAATCCTGGTCTCTGCATCCCGCGGAATTCCGTGCTCATTATCTATCGGCAGAACAATTACAGCAGGTTTATATTTTTTAAGTATCGGCAGGACCATCTCGATCTTCTCATTCTCACCGTTGAAAGAGTTCACCAGTGGTTTGCCTTTATATACTTTTAAAGCCTCCTCAAGAGCAGCAGGATCACCGTATTCAATTGCCAGAGGAACATTTACATTCCGGGAGATCAGACCCACTGCTTTCGGCAGTATTTCCTTCTCGTTGATATCTTTACCGATCACACAAACATCAAGTATTTTAGCTCCGGCTTTTACCTGGATCTTTGCTTCTTCTACAAGCACATCAAAATTACCGTTCTTCACAGCTTCACTGATCTTTTTGAAACCGACAGTGCTGCACCTCTCGCCTATCATTACGCTTGGTTTACCGCGTTCTATGGGAATGGTAATTTGTTCATTTGATATTTCAGTTTTCATAATACCTCATAAATCATCCCTTTCAAGTTAAATCAATTATCGGATTTTATCAATAAAAAATGTGTGGGTTTAACTAAATGACGAGATTATCACCAGTATCGGAAATGTTTATATTTTCCAAGAGATTCCCGATCCCTCCTGAGGCGGACACGCAAGCCGGGAATGACACTTCGCGTTCGTTATTCTTCGCTGCGCTCAGAATGACGCTGACAATCTGTGCTATTTCGTTATTCTGAGCGCAGCGAAGAATCTCAATATTAAAATTATCCGGACATAAGTGAAACGGGATTAAATAACCTAATGTTTTCCTTGACATTTATTAAAAAATAAGTAAATTTTAACCAAATTCATTTAGCTGGTTTTTAACTGAAAACCACAGAGAAAACAGAGATTTTTTTAATGATTAAAATATTAACTCTGTGTCCTCAGTGGATAAATACTGAATTATGGCTAAAAAATATACCGGAAAACTGTTTGGAGGAATTGCAGGATTCTTCATGGGAGGTCCCATTGGAGCAATAATGGGAGCTATGATGGGTGACATGTATGATAAAGGTTCGGAGAGCACCCGGATAGATTACAGGAAGAGTTATAATGCGGGTGCTGCGCGGGAACTGGCATTCATCGGTTACCTCGTCACATTATTCATGAGTGTTGCAAAAGCAGATATGACCATTGACAAAAGGGAAGTCGAGGTTATAAAGGCTTTTTTCAGGCAGAATTTCAGGTTTTCAAACGATGACTATTCAATAATTGACAAACTTATAAAAAAAGCTGCTGTTACAAGTACTGACCTCGAAAATCTCTGCATTGAAATAAAGAAATTTTTTAAATATCCCGAACTTCTAATGCTGCTCAGAATGGTTTATAATGTAGCATTATCAGACAAGAAGCTTAACAAGCAGGAATCCCAACGGATAGAAGAGATTGTCACTTTCTTAGGTATAACACCGGATGACCATTACCGGATAAAGCAGGAATTTCTACCAACAGCCGACTATTATTCAAAACTTGGTGTAGATGGAAAGGCATCTGACACTGAAGTAAAAAAAGCGTACCGGGAACTTGTTAAAAAATATCACCCGGATAAAGTTTCTCATCTGGGAGAGGAGTTCGTTGAAATAGCAAAAAAGAAGTTCCAGTCGATCCAGGAAGCATACGAAAAGGTCAGAATGGACCGAGGCTTTTGATTTGAGGAGAAACTGAAACCACAGAGAACACAGATAAATTCTATGAGTACTCAAAAAGAATTCCCTTTAAAGGATATAACAGTCAGCCATAGGCTGATCAGCCACGGCGGAAAAAAATAATTTCATGTGCCTTAGAAGTCCACTCAAAATTAGGACCCGGTTTGTTAGAAAGCATTTATGAAGAAGCATTGGCATTTGAATTCAGTCTCAGGAAGATAGAATTTGAAAGGCAAAAATCGATCGTCGTAAAATATAAAGATCAAGATGTTGGAATTCACAGAATAGACTTCCTAATTGAAGATCAAGTTGTATTAGAATTAAAAGCAGTCGAATTAATGCATAAAATATTTGAAGCCCAGTTATTAACATATTTGAAGGCACTGAACAAGAGAGTTGGGTTAATAATCAATTTTAATGTGGTTAAACTCAAGGACGGAATAAAAAGAATGATCCTATAATAAAAAAGGTATTTTTGATTTTATTTTGTTTTCTCTGTGTTCTCAGTGGTTAATAAAAAATGGAGGAAATACGATGTCTATACAAAGGATACAGGAAGAATTAAAAAAGAATAATATTGACGGATGGTTATTATATGATTTTCAGAACAGAGACGTACTTTCATACCGGGTTTTAGGTCTCGATGAGAAAAAACATACAAGCAGGCGGTGGTTCTATTTTATACCGGCAGAGGGTGAACCTGTTAAGCTTACGCATTCTGTTGAACCCACCAAACTGGATTCCCTGCCGGGCAAAAAGGTCATATATTTGCCCTGGGTGCAGCTTCACAAGGAATTAAAGGATATTCTCGGTTCTCCCAAGAATATCGCAATGCAGTATTCTCCTAAGAATGAAATACCATACATCTCAATAGTAGACGCAGGCACCGTTGAACTTATCAGGAGTTTTGGACATACGATCGTGTCCTCCGCCGACCTGATCCAGACGTTTGAAGCCCTTATCGATGACAAAAGCTATAAACTGATGAAAAAGGCAAATGAGCTGATCTACAGCATAAAAGATGAGGCATTTGAATTTGTCCATAAAGCAGTTTATGACAACAAAAAGCTGAAAGAACATGAAATAGCGGATTTCATTCTTAAACGCATCGAAGAGGAAGGAATGGTTTCGGAAGGAACACCAATTACAGGAGTAAATGATCACCCCGCAGACCCGCACTTCGAACCGACTGTAGAGAACAGCTATTATGTAAATAAGGGCGACACGTTGTTAATGGACCTCTGGGGCAAAATCGATACACCCGGCGGCATCTTCTGTGATATTACATGGTGCGGATTTTTAGGCGATAACCCGCCGGCTAAATACATTGAAATGTTTGATACAGTTATGAGAGGCCGTGACGCAGCCGTAGAATTTGTAACGAAAAGATTTGAAAATGGTGACCCGTGTTATGGCTGGGAAGTAGATGATGCATGCAGAAATGTTGTAAAAGCAGCCGGTTATGGAGACTATTTTGTACACCGTACCGGGCATTCAATTGGTGAAGAAGTACACGGCAATGGAGCACATATCGACAATCTTGAAACAAAAGACAACAGACAGATAGTCCCGGGTATTTGTTTTTCTGTAGAACCGGGTATCTATATAATGAAAGAAAAACTTGCGGTCAGGACTGAAATTGATGTTTTTATCAATTATGACGGTAAAGTTGAAGTAACGGGTCCAATGCAGAAGGAATTAGTTCTATTGAAATAAAATAATGCATAGAGAATAGGGCAGGGCGCATAGAGAAAATCGTTCTTGACTTGATTTTTCTTAAAAAAGTTCTTATCGCCATGCGCTATGCACTTTGCGCTTTGTTCAGTAAAGGAGGTAATATGAGCTGGTATTTTTATGTTATTGCAGCTTATCTTTTGGTATTAATGGGCTTTAATATCTACCGTTCCAGAAAAGTTAAAACCCAGGATGATATGATGGTAGCAGGCCGTTCACTTGGCTACAAGGTCATGGTGTTTACACTTATCTGCACTTGGATCGGGTCAGGAACATTTATATCAGGTGCAGAATTCGCCGCAAAAGCCGGCTGGAGTTCATTGTGGCTCCCGGCAGGAGCCTGGGCTGGAATTGTGGTAATTTATTTTTTGGCGGCAAAAATACGTACATTCGGCCAATATACTATAGGCGATATCCTTGAAGTCAGATACGGGAAATTTGCACGAATATTTGGTGCGATTGCGATAATAATCAGTTTCGTAGCTATTGTAAGTTACCAGTTTAAAGCAGGGGGGTTTGTATTAAATATTGTCTCAAATGGTAATATGTCGGTAGAAACAGGCCAGTTTTTAACATTTCTTTTTGTTACCGGATTTGTTGCGCTTGCGGGAATGATGGCAGTAGCATATACGGATCTGCCCAACGGAATAATAATTTTAGTTGCATGTGTATTTGCGACTCCATTCGTTTACTTTGCCGCCGGGGGCTGGGAACAGGCGGTTGCTACATTACCGGAACAGCATTTTTCAGTAATAAATAAAGATTTCGGGCATATCCCTCTTTTGAAATTCGGGGCTTATTTTCTGGCTACAATGCTTTTGCTCATGGGCGTTCAGAGCATGTACCAGAAATTTTACAGCGCTAAAACTCCGAAAGATGCAAAACAGGGTGTGGCTTTATGGATAGTAGGTATGGTCATTGTTGAGACAGTTGTAATTGTAATGGCTATATTTGCAGCATCCAAATACTGGAATACTCCGGACGGTATCCAGACATTTATTAATTCCGGTGGAGAATCAGGGCTCAATCCGGCATCACTTGTACTGAAAGCCGCTAAAGACCTTGTCCCAGGATACGTCGGTGTTCTGCTCTTAGCAGCAGCCTGTGTAGTTGTTTTATCAACAGGTATGAATTACCTGCTCTCCCCCTCAACTAATATTATGAGGGATATTTACCAGAGATTTATTTCACCGGATGCTTCACCTAAAGCAATGATCATCCTGCAGAAAGTTACGATCATAATTTTAGGATGTATTGCTTACTTTTTGTGTACAAAACTGACATCCGTTCTTGAGATGGCATTTTTTGCATATACTATTTACGGTGTTGCAATTACACCTGCTGTTATTGCTGCCTTAGGATGGAAAAGAGCAACAAAATCCGCTGGAGTTGCGTCCATTACCAGCGGTACGGTGGTCGCTTTATCTTTGTATATCTACGGATTTATTAATCCATCAATAATGTTACCGGCGGGAAGTGATAATGCTGATCCGTGGGGTATTCCGATAATTTACCCTGCCCTGTTCGTATCACTGGCGACACTATTTATTGTAAGTTATATGACAAAAGCCCCGACTGACGAAGAATTAAAGGCTTTGTTCCCTGAAAAAAGTCAGGAATCTGTATAAACAGGATTAAATTATGGTATATATTACAACTATTCTAATATACCTGGGCTTCCTTGTGGTATTAGGCGTATATTTCGCTTTCAAGGTGAAGAAGAAGGATGATTTCCTGGTAGCTGGGCGTAAGCTTACTGCACCCGTTCTTGTTGGAACTCTCCTTGCAACGTGGATAGGTTCCGGAGATATCTTCAGTGTAGCCGACCTAAGTTATAATCACGGATATTCTTCTCTTATCGGGAGTGCCGGGGGCTGGATAGGTATCATTATTGTTTTCTTTATTGCCGGTAGGGTTCGAACATTCGGGCAGTATACTGTACCGGATATAATGGAAGTCCGTTATAATAAATGGGCAAGGATACTTGCTACAATTACGACAATTATTGCATATATTACTATCGTCAGTTACCAGTTCAGAGGAGGCGGTCTGTTATTGAGCATAGTATCCGAAGGTAAGATCAGCCTTCAGGATGGGATGCTGATAATTGCAGGTTTTGTCATATTTTACACTGTATTTGCAGGCATGCTGTCTGTAGCATATCTTGACGTCGTTAATGGTCTTCTTATACTGGGGAGTGTGGTAATCGCAGTACCATTTCTGATAAATAATGCAGGAGGAATTGCCACAATAGCTCAGAATGTAACACCAAGACAAAATCCGATCCTTGGAAATATGTCACTGGTTCAAGCTATGGGCTACTTTATCCCAACGATGCTCCTTGCGCTGGGCAACGGCAATATGTACCAGAGATTTTTCTCAGCAAAGGATTCCAAAGAAGCAAAAAAAGCCGTAATAGGATGGGTTATAGGTGCGATCCTTATAGGTGTATGCCTGCAAACCATGGCAGTTATCGGCAGCAGTATGTTTAAAGGGCTGGAAGTCCCTGAATCTCAGAGAATTATACTGCTTGTGGCTCGTAAAGGTTTACCGGTTGCTATCGGGTGTATTCTTCTTCCTGCAATTATGGCGATAATTATTTCAACCGCAAACAGTTTTCTTCTTGTCCCGGCGACTAATATTTCCAGGGATATTTATCAGAGATTCATTAATCCGGATGTTCCTGATAAAAAAATGATCCTTTATTCAAGGATTTTCGTAATTGTCCTTGGGATAATAGCATATTCGCTGATAAACTTTTTCCCGAGGATACTGGATGCCGCTTATGCTGCATATACAGTCTATGGAGCAGGTCTAACACCTGCTCTTATGGCGGTTTTTTTCTGGAAAAGAGCTACTGCCAGAGGTGGCGTTGTTTCCATCTCAGCAGGAATGATCATCACTATTATATGGGAAATTGCCCGTAAGATCATGGGAGGGTTTCCTCTTGGTATGCCGGCAGTCTACCCTGCACTTGTTGCGTCGGTGGTGCTTCTCATAGTTGTAAGTTTGACAGATGAAAAACCGTCTGAAGAAAAATGGAAACCATTTTTTAAAGAATAGAATAATAATACGATATTTAAAATTTCGTTCTCCAATAAATTTAATAATTCCTTCTTAACCAAACAGGAGATTGACATGGGAGTTAAATGTTCAATTACCCGCCGCCAATTTATTAAGAGTTCCATAACTGCGGCGGCTTTCACAATTGTACCGAGAAAAGTATTGGGCGGTACAAAATTTATTGCCCCAAGTGATGAACTAACAAAAGCTATTATCGGCGTCGGAGGTATGGGCAGGGGGCATATTGACTACCCCGGGAAGCTTTTAGCTGTCTGTGATGTTGATGAACTGCATATTAAAGAAGCAATGGAAAAAGCCGGTAAAGGGGTGAAAACTTACAAAGACTTCAGAGAGATACTTGAAAGACCGGATATAGATATTGTACATATTGCGACACCGCCTCACTGGCATGGTTTAATGGCTGCTGCCGCAGCAGAAGCGGGAAAAGATATCTGGTGTGAAAAACCAATGACAAGAACTATCGGCGAGGGCATAAAGGTAGTTGAGGCTGTAAAAAGGAACGGCCGTATATTCCGGCTGAATACATGGTTCAGGTTCAGAGGCAAATTCTATGGTATGGATACTGATGTCAAACCGGTTAAAAAATTAGTGGACAGCGGTATGCTGGGATGGCCCTTAAAAGTAACGGTCAGCGGGATAACCGGATTTGACTGGAAGTTCTATTGGAGCGGAAAGATCAACCAGAAACCTGAAAATGTTCCCGGGAATCTCGATTATAATATGTGGCTGGGTCCTGCGCCGTACAAACCTTATTTCCCTCATAGGGTACATGCATCATTCAGGGGATACTGGGATTATGACGGAGGAGGTCTGGCGGACATGGGACAGCATTATCTCGACCCTGTCCAGTATCTTCTGAACAAGGACAATACTAGTCCGGTGGAGATTGATATAGATGCTCCTCAGCAGCACCCGGATGCTGTTGGTTCATGGCGGAGGATATGGATGAAATATGAAGACGGCTGTGAGATAATCCTCGACGGCGAAAACAAGGATAAGAATGCTGCTTTTCTTGAAGGACCTGACGGTAAGCTGTTCAAAGGTTTTAAATCGGATATACCTGATATGGAGAAAAAACTTGAATCATTTCCTGACCCCGAACCACAGGTTGCAGATTTCCATGATGCTGTTAGGAACCGTAAAAAGTTTGCATTGAACGAAGGAAACGGTCACCGTTCATGCACAATCGTTAACCTTGGTGTGGTCGCCTTAAGATTAAGAAGAAAGCTTTATTTTGATCCGGTAAAGCAGATGTTTATCGGCGATGAGGAAGCAAACCGCCTGATACATCAGCCGATGCGTGCACCATGGCAGATGTAATAACCAGTTTAATATCAATCCGGATGGAGGATAAAATAGATGTTTATAAGATCATTTAAATGTGCTGTAAAGGGTAAATTGTCTAATATTAAATCATATTCGATATTACCTCTTTTTCTCTCATTAATTTTATTATCGTCATGTGCCGGAACCCTAAAATCAGTTTCTATTTCCAATACCGATAAAACGAAAGTATCGGAAATTCTTACCAAACTTCCGGCTGAAAACCGTGATGATGAAAACAGGTACTTATCGGACATAATGAAGATTGGCCCTGATGCAGTAAAATATATCTGTATGAGGCTGACACCTCCCGGTAAAGGAGACGACACACAGGAAAGGTATGCTGTGAACGGATTGACATGGTACGTTCACAGACCGGATGCCGAATCTGAAAGAGCAGCTTTTGTTTATGCTCTTCTCTGGGCACTGGATATTACCGATGATAAGGAGGTCAAGGCATTTCTTATGCATCAAATTCAAATGACGGGAAAAGCCGAAGCAGTCGTTCCTTTAAGCCCGTATCTGCTGGATGAAAGATTATGTGAACCTGCAGCAAGAGCTTTAATATCCATCGGGACAAAAACAGCCGAGGGAGCTTTGTTAAATGCTCTTCCTGATGTTAAAGGGAAAAACAGGATTACGATCATAAAGGCTCTCGGAGAAATGCGGAGTAAAGCTGCTGCTTATGAAATAGCTAAATATACAGTAGACCCCGATAAGGATACACGGATAACTGCCCTTAATGCAATAGCAAATATAGGTCCTTTTTCAACAACTGACCTTCTATTGGAAGCGGAAAAAATGCATTCGGGTTTTGACAGATCAAAATCAGTATCGATCCTGCTTTTATATGCTCAAAGGCTATCCGAAACAGGGGATAAAAAGGAATGCTCAAAAATATGCCGCCATATTATTAGAAACTATTCCACGCCCGGTACGGAGAATATCCTGATCGCAGCTCTGAGGGCGCTTGCGAAAAATGAAGGTGAATCGGCAGTTAATGAAATAATGGCTGCAATTGACAACACCGATAAGGCAGTTAAGCAAGCTGCCCTTGAAATAGCCGAAGCCACACCGGGTGCAGCAATAACTGCAGGATTATTCAGAAAGATCAGGAATGCTGAACCGGAAATAAAAGGCAATCTTATCAAAATACTTAATAATCGAAAAACACTTAATGCTGTACCGGGATTCCTGGAAGATATGGGTTTTGTCCCTCTTTTCAACGGTAGTGACCTTTCAGGATGGAAAGGTCTTGTCGGAAACCCCATATCACGGGCAAAAATGACACCGGCAGAACTTGCAGAAGCACAGCAAAAAGCTGATGAAATAATGCGTGCACACTGGAAGATCGAACACGGCGAATTACAATTTGACGGTAAAGGAAGTCACTTATGTACCGTCAGGGATTATAAAGACTTTGAGATGTACGTGGACTGGAAAATAGGTCCTTATGGGGATAGTGGGATTTACCTGAAAGGATCCCCGCAGGTGCAGATATGGGATCCGGCGCAATGGCCCGAAGGTTCAGGAGGATTATATAATAACCAGAAAAATGAAAGAAAACCGCCTGTATGTGCAGATAATCCTATCGGCGAATGGAATACATTTTATATCAAAATGGTTGGTGAGAGGGTAACGGTTTATTTGAATGACAGGCTTGTTGTTGATAATGTTATAATGGAAAATTACTGGGATAGAAACCAGCCGATATTCCCGACTGGGCAAATTGAACTTCAGAGCCACGGTTCAGAGCTGTTTTTCAGAAATATCTATATCCGCGAGATACATCAGGAAGAAGATTTTTCAGAACTCTTTAATGGTAAAGATTTTACCGGATGGACAGGTGCTACAAACAGTTATTATGTGGAGGACGGTAAAATTGTCTGTCCGCCTGATGGAGGTGGAAATCTTTATGCAGAACAGGAGTTCGATAATTTTGTACTTAGATTCGAGTTCAGACTAACACCCGGAGCAAATAACGGTCTCGGAATAAGAGCCCCGCTGAAGGGTGATGCAGCTTATGTGGGAATGGAACTCCAGATACTTGATAATACGGCTGAAATATATGCTGAACTGCAGCCGTACCAGTATCACGGATCAATATATGGGATTGTACCGGCAAAACGCGGATTTCAAAAACCTGTGGGTGAATGGAACACGGAAGAAGTAATTGCATACGGTCCCCGGATAGTTGTAAATTTGAATGGAACAATTATCGTAAATGCAGATATCGAAAAGGCAAGTACTCCGAACACCATGGATAAAAAAGACCATCCCGGCTTAAAGCGTACAAAGGGGCACATTGGATTTTTGGGGCATGGGTCTAATGTCGAGTTTCGCAATATCCGGATAAAAGAATTGAAATAGAACAAAGAAAAGGCTGTAACTGAGGCTGAGGAGTGATTCTCGGAGAAACTCAAAGAAAAGATTTACCACGAAGACACTAAGACACAAAATTTTCTCTTGTAGGGACAGGACAGTGTCCTGTCCTTTAATATATAACTGTATAGACAAGGAATTATTGAAGAATTAAGCTGAAGATCACTTTGTGAAAAGAACACCTCCAGCAGCAAGATTTATATATTTCTAATAAACATCTGGATTCCCGATTTCTCGGGAATGACACTTTCGGGATTTTTCTTTTAAATGAGAAGTTTATAACAAACACGAATTAAACACTCTTACTGTATCAACCAGGAAGAAGTGTGGAAAATGGGAAGTCCTTCTTTTTAAGAGATATATAGTTCTTTTTGTAAAAAGGACTTTACTTTAATTCAGTAACTAAAAGTCCTTAAGTGTCATTCCCGAGAAATCGGGAATCCAGAAAAATCATTTTAATGAAACACTATTATGTTTATATATTAGCAAATAAGAAATACGGAACTTTGTATACTGGCATTACAAACGATTTAATAAGGAGAATAAAGGAACATAAAGAAAGTAAAATAAAAGGTTTTACAAAAAAATATGACGTTAATAAATTAGTCTATTTTGAAGAACATAAAAATATGGATGAAGCAATTCTTAGAGTAAAGAGAGTCAAAAAATGGAATAGAAAATGGAAGCTAAAATTGATTGAAGATTTTAATAAGGATTGGAAAGACTTGTATAATGACTTATTTTAATAAGAAAATGGATTCCCGATTTCTCGGGAATGACACTTTCGGAGTATCGTTATGTGCTGAACGAGCTGTTCTTTTCACGAAATGACCGGTTTTGAGGCACGAAGTGATCACTTTGTAACACTTCGGCATGTATTCGACTATTTTTAGTAGTATTTTATATATCAACTCTGTGTCTCAGCGTCTCTTTGGTTAAATTATCTTATTCTGTTGTTACAAATTTTCTTTGTGTCTTTGTGCCTTAGTGGTTATATTTACTCAAAGTTCTCTGTGTTTTAAATAAAGGAGATCAATTATGAAAAATGTAGTTACATCTGCTGAAATGAGAAGCATAGATAAAAGTACTATAGAAGGTCTCGGTATCCCGGGTCCTGTATTAATGGAAAGAGCCGGTATTGCCGTTACTAATACCGTACTTAAATTTCTGGAAGTTTACGGCGGTAACAGAGTGGCAATATTCTGTGGTAAGGGTAACAACGGCGGAGACGGTTTTGTCGCTGCAAGAGAACTTTTCAGAAATAATGTAAATATTGAAGTTTTCCTGTTTGCCTCAAAAGATGAAATCAAGGGTGATGCACGTTTAAACCTGGATATATACGAAAAATTGGGACTCGAAATTAATTATATTACCGATCCCGATGAACTGAAAGACATGAAGATCAAATCTGATATCGTTGTTGATGCATTACTTGGAACAGGTGTTAAAGGAAAAGTTGAAGGGATACTTGGCAGGGCAATTCAGTTTATTAATGATTCTTATAAACCCGTTATTGCAGTTGATATTCCCAGCGGTTTAAATGCCGATACAGGGACTTTTGAAGGAGACTGCATAAAAGCGGAAGTTACAATTACAATGGGACTTGTCAAAAGAGGGCTTATCCTGCCTCCAGGGAAAGAATGCTCAGGTGAAATTTTTGTCGCCGACATCGGATTTCCGGATAGTGTAATTGAAGAAAAAAACATCACCGTTAAAATCCTTGAAGAGGATGACATTGTAAAATACATCCCACCAAGACACCTTGACGTTCATAAAGGAGATTTCGGAAAAATATTCGTTCTTGCAGGTTCTGCAGGATATACAGGGGCTGCATATATGGCATGTGAATCCATGATGAAAACCGGTGCCGGGCTTGTTGTTTTAGGTATACCTGAAAGCCTAAATACTATTATGGAGACAAAACTCACCGAGACTATGACTGTCCCTCTTCCGGAAACCGCTGAAAAGAGCCTGAGTTTAAAAGGGCTTGAACAAATTTTATCAAGGATAGAGTGGGCGGATATTTTTGTACTTGGACCCGGAATATCAAGAAACAAGGAAACACAGAAGCTGATCCTGGAAATATTTAAAAATATTGAAAAACCAACAATTATAGACGCGGACGGACTTTATCCCTTTAAAGATAATCTCGATTTATTGAAGAATTTTAAATCTGAATTGCTAATTACTCCGCATGAGGGAGAATTTTCAAGGTTATTCGGTCTGGAATCTGAAATGATCTATCATGACAGGATCGAGATATTACGTGAAAAACGAAAATATTTAAACTGTACAATCCTTTTGAAAGGCACTACAACAATAACAGCAGTTCCCGGAAATGAAGCAATTGTGAATTTAACGGGGAATCCCGGCATGGCTTCCGGAGGTACGGGAGATGTCCTGACAGGAATTATAGCGGGATTAGCTGCTCAGAATGTGTCGTTCCCGCGTTCTGCAGCGGTCGGAGCATTTATTCATGGCTTTACCGGAGACCTGGGTGCTGAGGAACTTGGAGAACTTCCGTTAAATGCAACGGATCTGATTTCATACATTCCTCAAATTCTACAGAAACTGAACGTAATTTAAAAACTTCTCAGCTCGATATCTCCGTTAAAAGTCGACAGATAAATTCTCGCTCCACCTCCATTGATCTGACCTTCAATCTTCTTTGGGAGAAAATCCAGGTCTATATCTATTTTTATGTCAAAATTGAAATCTCTATCTCTTCTCCGTCTATCACGTCTTTCTTCTATCCTATCTTCTTCTTTTTTATCATATTTACCGGATCTTGATTCCAGTTTGAAATCAGAATGAAAGTTTTTAGTGGGAACCGATGCATTAATGTCAGCTTTTACATTTTTAGGCAGATAAAGATCGATATCACCCGTTACTGTCTTTAAATTATACTTTGAGCGTGGATCAACATCCTGTGCTTCTACCTCAATATCACCGGTAGTATTAACTACATCCAGATATGTAAATTTGGAATTTAATATCTCAATGTCTCCGGTAACAACAGTACATTCAATATCACCGGTAATATTGGAAATATAAGCTCTACCTGTGGTTGTTCTAAGGTCAACATTACCAGTAATGTTTTTCACATCAAGGTCACCGGTTATAGTTACGGCTGTAAGCTTATTATTTAAATCCTCTATTTTTATAGTAGAGGTGGTCCCTTTTAACTCTGTTCTGGTATTCTTCGGTATAGAGACAGTATATTCAACAGAATGTCGCCTTCTGTTCTGGTTTTGAAAGTAATCATCATTTTCATAATTTGTACTGACTTCAATTTCATTTTCTGTATGGTAAATTTCTATTTCTATATCTTCCCGCGATCTGCCGCGGAGATCAACATCAATCTTTACCTCGTTCCTGTTCCAGGTTTTTACTCTAATATCACCCACAACATTCTCAAGATAAAAGAACCCACCTGCTTTCAACGGATAAGTTTTGGATAATCTGTCTTCAAGAACGAAAACATCAGTCCTGTTACCCTGTGCAAATGTTGACGCTGTCGAGAGAAATATTAGAAACAATCCAAAGATCAGTCCCGATCCCGCTCTTTTGTATGAACTCATTATTCATCACTCCTTATACTATTTAACTTTATAAATATAAATATTTTCATTTGAAGTTTCCAGGAATATCGGAATACCGCCTTTATTGATTTTTCCGGAACCTTTTTTGTATCTCGAATCCGTGGAAATAATTATTGGGAAATCTGAATCAATATCATAAGAGTCATTATCATATCTGGATGACAGTCTAATTCTGGCATCTATATCTGCGTTAATGTTATCAGGTAAATACAGTTGAATTTCACCGCTGCCGGCTCTGACTCTAATTTTCTCAGATCCGGATGATTTTCCTCTCGAATCTAATATTTCAAGGCTTATATCACCTCCTGATGAGGATATATCAACAGTACCTC
>JBHPGK010000068.1:0-15574 GCA_042570605.1 Candidatus Zhuqueibacterota bacterium | reverse complement strand
TAATATTTAAAATATTCTGATTTAAGTTATATTAAAACAAGAGCTTAAGTATAGGTCTTTTTTAGTTTTACCGGACAGTTATGACAATATTTACAAAATATGTGTAATAATTTTTTTAGTCTGATTATGTTTTAATGCAGTAAACTCTCAGTATTTACCGGTTTTATAGTTCTCAGCCTGCTGTGTAATATCATTAATATTATAATTGGGATCAATTACTACTTCCTGCCCTTTTAGAAGGTACAGACCTGATTCCTGATCTCTGCTGCTGCTGAAAGGTATCTCCTTAATGTACAACCGGTTAAACTGTTTAGATTCGCCTTTTGCTTTCATGTCTTTTGTCAAGCCGTACCTGATCAGAATAAAAGGGCTGCCCGAGATATACATTTTCTGCTGGTGTAATTTTAATCTCTCCTTAAGAACACGTTTTATTTTTTCGAATTTTTGAAGTTTTTCCCGAAGATCATTTAAATTTCTTAATTCTTTTTGAATTGAAGGAGTTTTTGGCATTCTTTCTGCCATTGATCTGATCGCGTCCTCCTTTTTCAAAAGAGAACGATTCTTCAGGCTTTCTTCATTAATTACTTTTTCAACTCCTTTCAATTGGCGTATCCACACCAGGTACTCCTCATTTTCATCAATATCGACCCCTGCCAGAATATCATTATTGCCGTAAAGATAATCTGCCCACAATCCGTATCTGACCGTAACTGCGCATTCCTGGATTATCTTTGCACGGACAAAGTTAGCAAATATCTTGGAACCTCCTGTAATCTCTTTATTTACTTCAAGATATTTTGCTCTGATTTTTCGAGAACCGGTGATAAAATCAGCAGAAAGGTTATCGGCAACTATAGGGAGGTCACTTTTCCCAACTATTCCCCGCTTAACTTCAAGATATTTTGCCGTAACCTGGGCATCTTCAATATTCCCCATTACGGTGATCTTACTGCACTGCACCTTAAATCCGCTTTTTATATCACCGGGAACGGTAAGTTCGATGTCAGCCTCTAAAGGTAAAATAACAGAACCGGTAGCAAAATTAAGATCACCCGGAAGGGTTATTATCTGATCAACACTGATCTTGTTCTCTTTTTTGTTGAAAATCCCGTCTTTTGCGGCAAAAATGTTATTACCATCGATCTTTGTATTTATTCCCTGTATTTTTGTCAATGAAATATCTTTGCCTAAAATGCCTTCAATGTCCTTACCTGTAACCGTTTTTCCATTTTTCCCGGGTGCAGGCGGAACACGGAACGCAAGCAGGTCACCACTTTTTACATAGATAATAAATCCCTCACGAACACCATAATGATCAACTTTTTTCGCAGCATCAACACCCCTATCATAAGTTGACCTTTCTGCTGATTTTACTGCAATTTTGATCTTTGCATTCTCTCCTATTTGAGGCGGGATTCCCTCAGCTGCAACGTACTCTTTATTAAATCTCTTATTCCTGCAGATATCAAGCAGAATATTTTCCTTTATACCTGTATTAACACCTTTTTCAGATAATGCATTTTTGAGTTCATCTGAAGTTATCTTTTCTGGCTTTTCATTCTCTTCGGTAACCAGAGTTAAAAAAGCTTTACGTTCATCGTCTGTTATTTTGATTTTAATTTCCATCTTATTGTCTGGCAAATCATTTAAAATTAATAAAAAATATTTTTTAAGTAATTTAACAAAAAAAATGCATAACTATCCGCTTAAAAAACAAAAAAATAATTTATGTACATTATGATACTGGATTCCAGCCTTCGCTGGAATGACACAACATAAATAATAACAATAAGATAGAAGCTGTCATTCCAGCGAAGGCTGGAATCCAGGTTTTTTTTTATTTAAAATTTGATTATGTTTTTTCAAATTCAATCTATATTTAAAATAATTCAGTATAAATTATGTTAAAACAAGATATTAAATATTGTTGTCTTACAGTTTTACTGGACACTACTGAAAAAAATGCGGAAATCATCAAAAATTTCCGCATTATATAGATTTAAGAACTTATTCTATTTATTTTTCAATAATATTGATTTTATTCAAAAATTCCGGCTGCTTAACCAGGTCACCAATAGTTGATTCTTTGAAAATGTTCTTTATATTTTCACATACATTTTCCCAGTCTTTGTGCAAAGAACATGGCGTAGACGGATCGCATTTCGGAAATCCGATGATGCACCTGTTGAAAATATAGTTTTCATGAAAAACTTCGATGATCTCCATTAATGTTATTTTATCCGGAGATTTTTTGAGCTTGAACCCGCCAACCGGTCCTTTTTTAGAAAATACTATTTCAGCTTTTACCAGTGTCTGTAATATTTTACCCAGTGAATGTTTGGAAACATTCAGTGAATTTGCAATAACAGATATGTCTATTTCTTCCTTATCTGAATATTTAGTGAGAAACAGGAGAGCAAGAACTGCCTGTTCACTGGTTTTACTTAGAATTTGTACCATATTTATATTTCCGCTTTAATTCTTAATTTAATTACTTTAATACTTAATTGATAAATTTAATTAATTAATGAATTATAAACAATATAAACTTAATATCTGTTCTATTCAAATTTGAACGGATTGTCCGGCATAACAAATACTGAAAAAGGTTTATTATTTAAGATAAAGGCATCGGTTTTCAATAGGACGAGCCCTATCCCTGCAGCCCCCTGTGAGTAACCGGTCTGTGCATACACTTCCTGAGGCCTGGTGCGGTTTTCCGCCTGGACCCATTTTATCCCATTATTTCCAACATCTGCCTTGTTTATCAGATTTTCGATCATTTTAAGAGCCCAATCCCGGTAAACATTATCACCTGTTAATTTATACATATCGGCAAAAAAGTCAGCAATACCGGCATTTCCGCAGCAGACAGATACATTCCAGAATCCGTCAATCTTTTTTTCAGGTATTCCGCAATTCATCAGCCAGTTTGCAGAACCTTTCAGGCTGTTCATCCATTTCTTATCACCTGTAACTTTAAAAAGCTGATAAAACAAACGTGCTGTACCTGCCGGACCATGACACCAGCCGGCATAATAAAGATCTATTCCATCAGGTTCATGATGGTACCATGCATGCCCTTCTTCGGAATGATCCGGTTCGTGGTTCTCCAGCCATTCTGCTCCTGCGAGGGATGCCTGAAGGTATTTTTCTTCGCCGGTTTTCTCATAAAGAAGAGCAAGGTAACATGCAATCCCGGAAGTCCCGTGTGAAAAGTTCGGATAAATACGGCTGCTGTTCGGGAAAGCACTCCATTTTACACCGGGTGAATCCTCGATAGCCTCATTAATCAGGAAATCCCCGACTTCTCCGGCAGTTAGAATATATTTTTCATCTTTCAATTCTTCCCAAGCGCGGATCAAAAAGAATCCTGTGCCGGCGGCGCCTGAAATAATATCGGTTACTTGACCCCAGGCAGAACCTGAATCCACATCATTTTTCGACTCGACAAGCCAATTGGCGGCTCCTACCGCATATCTTTGGTATTTATTATTTCCAAGATGTTTATACAATTCCAGAAAAACAGTGCCTACACCGGCGGTACCGGTATATAATCCGGGATCAGGAACGGTATTACCTCCCCTTGAATAATCACCCCAGTAAAAACCGCCCTTATCCTCATATGCCCGGTTTATGAGCCATTCTGCCGCTTTCTCAGCTTGTACCCTGTAAATGTCTTTTTTTGTGACTTTATAGAGTTCGAGAAAGAAAAGTATTCCGCCCGGTACACCATGATACATTGATATCTCCCCTCTCCGCATAGTATCAGGTTGAGAAGGCCAGAACAGGCCATTACCGGTTTCAATTGCAGTTGATGTTATCCAGTTTGCCGTTTTTTCAGCGAATTCAAGATATTTACTTTCCTGAGGTGAATTACATGAAAAGAAAACCAGAAAAACAAATGTTATGTAATTAATGAAAATAAACCTTTTCATAAATCGCCCCTTTTCCTGAAATAGATAATATAACAGAAAACATAAAAATACAAGGAATAAATAAATCTGATTTTACTGTAGTTTAAAAAGTAAGACTTTAAATCAGTGAATAAACGACTTGTTATGGTATAAACGAGATTAAATGTTGCTTAATATAGGGCTGACAAAAAGGATGAAAAACTTTAAATGTCATTCCCGACTTGATCGGGAATCTCTCAAAACAATTTATGGATTCCCGTTTTCACGGGAATGACACTTTTGGTGAACTTTTTACAAAATCCCTAGATAAGTTCTTTTTTTTACATTGAAACCTATAAAGGAGGCAGGTTTTCCATTATTTTACCAATGGCAAGGTCAACAGCTTCTATTACCGGCGGAGCACTTTCAATTGAAGTTAAGGTACGCTTTATCCCGTCGCTTGATGCCTCCCATAGAAGTCTTGCATCATCGATCCCCAATAATGTAAAATTAACTGTAACCTTGGTCAACCCATTTCGACCAGCATCACCCGGAAAACCATCCTCCCGGAATACATTAAGGACTTCACCCTGAAGGATTGCATCAACTTCCAAAGCCTTCCCAATCTCAGACAGTACTTTTGAATCGGGAATACCGCTTGAAACGAAATTATTCATAAAATAACCCCAGTCATCTACGAGGTCATTCTCATTTAAAATTCTAACCGATTCTGCAGGATTTAAAACACTTATACCAGGATTAAGCTCTTGTATGGCAGATGTGATTTTTTGATTTATCTGCCTTGCCTCAGAGGGAGCAAACCATGTATTTTTAATAGGGAAAACTGCGATCCTTTTTATAACGGTATTTGACAGCGCCGGATCTGTATATGTGTGAATATATGCACGCTGAAGAGCACAGCTAATAATGACTGCAATTGCAGCAACGAAAAATATAACTTTTGCTTTCATAATATCCTCCAAATATAATTTCAAAATATTCTTTTCATATTACATTGTACTCAATACTTCTATAATAAGAGCAGTCGTTATTTCATCCAGGCAGGTTACATTATCCTCATTCACCATAACAGCAACACTGAAGCCGTGATCAGGAACATAGAACAATGAAGTAAGGTATCCAAATGTCCTTCCTGTATATCCCACAAGCTCCACCCCGGCATTATTACCAGGCCCAATCAGAAATACTCCCAGACCACATCCAACATCAGTGGTACCGGGATATGTGGCATAAGATGTAAGCATTTGATTTAGAGACGACTGGCTGAGTACTTCCCCCCGAAACAGAGCGGATGACCATTTTGCCAGGTCTTCAGCAGTGGAAAATATTGCTCCGGCAGCCCAGAGAACCGAATAAATGCCTGTTCCTGAAATTAATGACACATCATCGATGCTCCCGTTACCTCCAAGGTCAAACCAGCCGTGGGCAATATTTGAGGGCAGTATCTCCTCAAACTCAAAGAATGTATCGTTAAACCCCAAAGGTTCAAAAAAGCGGTTTCTCAGTTCTGTTGATACTGTCGACCCTGTTGCTTCATTAATAATTTTTCCTAACAGGATATAATTTGTATTTGAATAGTAATAACCTTCACCCGGATTTTCATAGGGCTCAGGTAAAAATGCCGATATTATCTCTTCAGGAGTCCAGGATTTTGCCGGATCGGCAAAAACAGCATCCCAAACTTCGGTATTATCGGTTATATTATAAATCCCGCTTGTGTTATTCAAAAGCTGCAGAATTGTAATTGAGTTGTCAATGTTGGGATAATCCGGCAGCCATTGGAAGAGTGAATCATCCAGACTGAATGTTCCTTCTTCCGCGAGTTCAAGGCAGAGTGCAGCAATAAACACCTTTGTTACGCTCCCGATACCAAATATCATATCAGGAGTAATGGCAGTTGTTCCAAAAGACACACCGCTTGTCCCGGACCAGGTATCCCCGTCCGGAAAAACAACAGCAGCCGAAACACCGGTCCCATTAAAAATTTCAAGTTTTTCATCTAAAACTTCCTGTAATTCTTCTGCAATTGTTGTTTCCGGTTCAATTGATGAGTCTTTAGAGCAATAAATCATATTTAACGCTAATAATAAAGAAACCGGAACAATAATGAATTTAATCTTTTTCATGTCAAGTCCTCTTTTAATTTATTTTCCCGCTGCAAGAGGCGGGATCTGTATAGGAATTTAGTGTCGCCTTATTCAAAGCAAAGCTCAAAAATTATGAAATTCTTATATACTGCATTATATGGTACTCAATTTTTAGTTTCGTTACTCCGTATAAATAACTAAAGAAATACTCAAGATATAGTCCCGCTGGAAGGCACATTCAAAAAAATTAGTGTGTCATTCCCATGAAAAGAGGCTGTCATTGCGAGGAGTTCCATTCCGGTTTACCGGGATAGGAACGACGTAGCAATCTACCTCCACGAAGTACATATGCCCTGAGATTCTTCTCCCAAGAGTTTACTATTTTGCAGAGAAAGGATGTGAAAAAGAGAGGCAATACCCTTTTATTTAAGAAAAGAAAATTAAGCTGTTAATAAAAAAATGAGCAAAGCGAAAGACCGTTAAAGGCTCCGGGGTGATTGATCCTCCGCTTTGCTCTGACATAATATCATAACTGTCCGGTTAATTTTTAAGATGAGATTCTTCGCTGCGCTCAGAATGACGTGAAATCCCAGTCCTACAACGTCATTCTGAACGTAACGCAGTGAAGTGAAGAATCTCAATATTCAATTTATAACCGTTTGTTTATCTGTAATTTACTCTATAATTTATTTATATACAAAACTTGACTCGGATTTTGATTTAACCGTCCAGGGAAGTATCATTCCGCTCACTTCAATTTCTCCCTCCATATTTGACGTACTTTCCGTACTAATTACTCTGCCTGATTTTAAATCGTAATAAATTACAGACTTGCCTTCACCGATGGAATTCAAATTCAATGGTCCCTGTGGACTGTCTAATTCTCCTTTAACGGTTGATTTTATTTTCCCCTCGATCTCTAAACAATTAATGCCGTCTTTTTGGATTTCTCCGATAACTTTATACACGGTCTTTGATGCTAAAATCACAGGCTTTTCCCGGTTTACTTCTACTGTCCATGTTTCTCCTGCGGTTACAGGTTTACCCGGGAACTTCATAAAGAGATCTTTTGTGTTATTAATATAATCTTCTTCCGTAAGATTTCTTCCCGGACCAGATTGAACCGCAGGCAGTTTGTCATATCCGGTAAAACCGGCTGCTTCCCCTGCAGGTGAAAGAGTGAAATTAACTGTTCTTCCAATTAGCAGAGATAAGTCCAAATCCATTGAACCTTGTGCACTTTCCATTTTTGTTGACATATCATCGTATGACATTTCCAGTTTACCTGATCCGGTTTCCGTAACGGAATTAACTGTAAAACCAAATTCACCACTAACATTTGTCGTAGTCGTCTGCAGCATTCCCTGAATGTCCAGCTCTTCAATAATTTCTGCATTAGTAACAATATTGAATTTATCAATCTTTGAAAAATCATATTTTAATTCATATGTTTTCCCGGAAACGACATCTTTTTTAACTATTCCTATATTTGTTCCCGAAGAATAATTAAAACTGGTTAAACTTAAAATCAGCATAACTGCTATCAAATAAATCTTCTTTTTCATAATTCCTCCATTTTAAAAAATATTTAAAAATTTAACTTTGCCTGATCCATTTTACAAGTTCCTTCAGATTCGGCTTCTTGCCATACATCAGGATCCCTACCCTGTAAATTTTTGAAACTATCCAGATGGTGAAAATTATAAATAATGTCTGAATTAATATAGCTCCCCACACTTCATAAAACGGGGGCATTAATATACAGACCCTCATGAACATTATCATTGGAACAAAACCCGGAATCATGGATAGAACCACTGCCAGAGTACTGTCGGGTGAATTTGCCACCAGCATCATAAAGAAATAGGGGATCATGGCAAGCATAATTATAGGAAACTGCATCTGCTGAGCCTCTTCATCTGTATTTGCAGCAGCACCAACACCGGCATAAAGGCTGGAAAATTGAAAAAATCCAAGAATAAAGAACACAAAGAAATAAAGCAGAATAGGCAGATAAACATCAAAATACTTTGTTAAGGTACTCGTATCAAAAGGAATATCTAAAGCTGTTATAACCGGGCCGCTCGCCTGGAAAAGCAAAAACAAACTTACCATCCATATAAAAAACTGGGTCAGGCATACCGCTCCGACACCAAGCATTTTACCCATTAATATATGAAAAGGTTTTACAGATGAAACAATTACCTCAATTATCCTTGTGGTTTTTTCCTCAAGAACACTTCTCATAATAATCTGTCCGAATATCAGTGTTGTCATGTAAAGTATTAGAACAAAAAAATAGGCGACGAAGAATGACTGCGGACCCTTTTCTTCGATCTCTTTTCCCTCTTCGGAAACCACAGATCTCTTTACATTTAAACTCACCCCTCCTAAAATACTGTACATGTCATCACGGGACATTCCTCTCTGCACTGCTCTCCAACGTCTGAATATATTTGTGACTGCCCTGTCGATACTTTCATTCTGCATAAAACTCGCTACACTTCTTGTGTAATAATCCACTGAGTTTGTTTGAAGAGCATCTTTATCCATAAAAATAAATCCGTCTATCTCTTTAGCCTCTACCTTGTCCATAATCGCTTTTTTTGGCGCACTTATCTCTCCTTCAGCAGATGGATCAACGTTGAAAGATCCGTTCGGTGTTATCACACGATAATCTTCAATTTCCCATTTTTCAGCATTGTATAAATTCTTTCCGTTTCTCACCCAGCTGTTCATTGAAGCCGCAAGCGAATCGGCAACCTGTTCAGTTTCATCAACGATCACGATCTTTTTTATTTTTTCTTCTTTATAAACATTCGCGAATATCACAACACCAATTAAAATGATAAAAATCAGCGGCACAAGAAGTGTCATGATTAAAAAAGATTTCTTTTTAACCCTGAAAAGATATTCACGTTTAATAACCTGAAACATTTTATCCATAACTAATCCCTCTTATCTTTTTAATTTGAATTTGAGTACTTCACTTTTTCTATAAATATCGCATTAAGAGAAGGTTCCGTACATTCAAAACGGTAAATTTCTGCATTTTTCATCACCGTTTGAAGTAACTTCTGAGAATCGGCTCCCTTGTTCAACCTGATCTCTGCAACATTTTCATATTGATTGAAAGACCGGATCTCAGGTGAGGTCTTCAAAAATGAATCATCACCTTTAAACTCAATTAAAACCGAATCTCTGCCGTACTCCCCTTTAACGTCTCTTAATTTGCCATTAACAATTAAAGTCCCTTTATTTACCAGGTAAATATGATCACAGAGTTTTTCAGCAGATTCCATCATATGCGTAGAAAATACGATAGCTTTTCCCTTGTTCTTCAACTCAAGGATAATATCCTTCAATAAATTAACATTGATCGGATCGAGCCCTGCAAAAGGTTCATCAAGAATAATAATGTCCGGATCATGAATAATTGTTGCGATAAACTGAATTTTCTGCTGCATGCCCTTGGAGAGCTCTTCGACCTTTTTATTTTTCCATTCTGCAAGTCCCATTCTTTCAAGCCAGGTGTCAATCACACCTTTTACTTTAGACCCCCGCAGGCTTTTAATCGATGCAAGAAACTGCAGTGTCTCTCCGACTTTCATTTTCCGGTACAGCCCTCTCTCTTCAGGAAGGTAACCTATATGATCCGTTGCGTAATAATCCCGCTCCTTTCCCAAAATTTTTACGCTTCCTTCATCAGGCATAATAATACTCATTATCATCCTTATCGTTGTGGTCTTACCTGCGCCGTTTGGTCCAAGAAGACCATAGATAGCACCTCCGTCAACTGTCATTGAAATGTTTTGAGCGGCTTTTACCTCTCCGAAAGATTTACTGATCTTATCAACTTCTAAATATGCCATAACCAATTCCTTCTTTTTTATTAAATCTTCTAATCTTTATTCTAAAAATATTTAATCTTAAAACTGAATATTTATATTTCAATATTAATTAATGTCAGACCGCCTCATTGTTAAAAATGCCGAGTTCCTTTTTTAGTTTTGGGTAATTAAACCAATAATATACGAGTTTACAGGTTAGAAAAACAACAACTATTGCAAGTATTACATAATTATAAGTCCCAAACTCATATATCCCGCTTAGACTTAAAAGGAGCATTAAAAAGATAAGTACAGCCTGGTAAAAAATATTTAGCCCGGCTATCTGAATATACTGGTCGGTTAGTATCACATTATTTAAATTTTTTCCTATTCTCAAGCTCAGATAAAAAAGCCATGGGAACAGTATGTACATAAAGATCAAACCTATATGAGTTAAATCAAAGTGTAAAACGATAAATGCTGCAGTAAGAATCGAAGCAGGAAACTCAAGATATATATTAAACATTAATTTTAGTAGTTTATAGTTAAAATCTATTACAATTGGGGAATTTGTTTTTTTTGCAAGCTCCCTGTAACCTGCATTGAATTTTTTTCCATAGAATATTCCACAAACGGCTGACAGCATTAAAGAACAAAACAGGATCTCTTTTCTATCTAAAAATGAGGTGAATCCCGGATCATTCAGTTTCACAAAAATCCCAAGGATCAACTGGGAAAATAAAAAGATCAATCCCAGTACCGGTATAGTTTCGAAATACACTTTCCTGGTAAACTGGATATAATCCTCGCTGTATCCCCTGCTTCTTAGTCTCGATCTGCTTATATAAACAGCTGTTCCAATTACCATAGCAATTAAAAGCACGGCATTTACCTGCATATATGAAAATATAAGATCTTTATTGTCCAAAATTAACTCTTTCATTTTCACTCCGGTAGTTATATAAATGATTTATGCATTAACAGCATTTGCCGTATTATCTTCGATACTGTGAAGCTCTTTTTTCAGTTTAGGGTAATTTGATGCATAAAAAATCACTTTGAAAATCAATACACACTCAGCCGCAAAAAAGAAAACATAATTATACCATAGAAATCCTTCAAAATGTTTTATTGATCCTATGACTATTAGAAATACGAGAACACTCTGATATATTACATTTAATTTCCCAACAAGTAAATACGTGTTTTGAAAAACCGGTTTGTTCAGATTCTTTGTCCTCCTGACAGCAATTGAAAAAAACCATGGAAGCAGCAGGTAGATCAGGACGGCGCCTGCGACACTGAAATCAAGATGCAGGACTGCATATGCCAAAGCTATCAAAAAAACCGGAATTTCAACAGTTTTATTAAAAAGCAGGTTTAAATTCCTGTAATTAAAATCGATAATAATATCCGACTTTGTTTTAAATGCAAGTTCTTTAAATTTATCACTTTTTATGTTGCTGAATAAAGCCCCAAAAGGCATAGCGATCAAAACCGATATGAATATTATATATTTTGTATAAAGTTCCCGCGTGATCTCACCAAATATAAGATATATGACCACTCCTACAAGGATCTGGCTTAATATCAGAAGTGAAACTACTTTTGGTCCAACCTCATCGGATATGTTTTTTGATAGATCGATATATTCATCGGAATACCCTTTCTTCTTAAGCCTAGACCTCTTCTGCAGTAATCCCACAAAAATCCAGCCTCCGAGAATAATTGCTCCGTTGTATATTATAAACATTAATATAAGCTCTTTATAAGCATCGAAAAACTCTTTCATGATCCCTCCGGATAATCATTTTCTCAATTTCACCGTGCAGCGGCTTCTGCAGTATTATTGTTGATTAATTCAAGCTGCTTTTTTAATGCAGGATACCTTGAAATATAGTATATGAGTTTAATAATAAGCAGCAGACTTAAAACTCCGAGCATCGCATAATTATACCAATTATACACTTCAAATTTTACAGAAGCCTCTAAAATTATTAGAGCTATTAGTATCCCCTGATAAAGATGTGTCATTAAAAACAGCTTTTTATAAGTATCTTTAAAAACCGCTTTCTCAAGGTTTTTATAGTTTCTCACAAAATAAAAAAATAACCATGGTAATATTATATAGATATATACGATCCCCTGATCTTCAAACCTGATATTAAATAATGTAAATAAAACTATTAAGATTGTAACCGGGATTTCGAGATATTTCCGGAAGATCAGGTTTAGAGTTTTGTATTTAAAATCGACAATAATATCTGAATTGGTTTTTTGAGCCAGCTCTTTGTATCCGATATTCGCTTTTTTCCCAAAATAAATAGCGAAAGGTAATGATAATACAAAAGTGATCGGCCATACAAACCGGGAATAACTCCGAACAGTCAATTCTCCTGAAATTAAATAGACAATCACACTGCTGATAATCTGTGCTATAATTAAAACGATGAAGATTCTCAATCCATAAAAATCTGAATATTTCTTCGCAAAAGTAATATATTCATCTTTATAACCTTTGCCTCTAAGTTTTTCTCTTTTAAGCATGAAATAAGTTACAAATCCCATGATAATTACTATCAAAGCATTTGATGCTGCAAAAATAATAATAAAATCCAGGTTGTCTGCAAAAAATTCTTTCATGTTAACTCCTAATCAAAAAAGATACTCAGGTTTTTTTCAAATATCTGCCGGATATCATCCCTGCTCAATCCATTTTGAATCAGCTTTAAAATAGATACTTTGAAAATTCTTGAGTCATCTCCAACTGCTAAATTTAAATTCTGTTTTACGAAGCTCCCTTTTCTACCGCTGCTTTCAATAAGATTCAGATTTTCCAACTCCTGATATGCACGGGCAACGGTATTAATTGCCACATCCAGCTGTGAGGACAGACTCCTTATGGTAGGCAGTGAATCTCCCGGTTTGATCTCACCCTGTTCTATCATTCTTTTTATTTCATCTACAAGCTGTTCATAAATGGGAACAGGAGAATTTAAATTAATTCTCAGCATAAAGCTGCCTCCTTTGTATTAACACATATTAATATAATGAACCATTTGTATTAATACAAGTAAAAAATACAAAAATCTCAGTAATTTTCTTATTATATTGTATTTACTCATTTTATCCATGTTTTTTACAAATTCTGAATCGCATTAACGTATCACTTTGTATTAATACGTACTGATTTTCGAAATGTTTCAGGGTAAATCCAAAATTTGTTTTGTATGGTAAATTTAGGTTCTTCAGGAATTTAGTTTGAAATAAGTTCAAATAACATAATTTGTGAATTCTTAACTATAACCGGGACTTGAGGTTGTCATTCCCTTGAAAAAGGGAATCCAGGTTGGGAGTTGGTTTTATAAAAATGGATTCCCGATTACTCGGGAATGACACTAAATGAGTTTATGTTGTGTTGGTATTTTGGGGACACAACACTAAATTATTAAATTAATATTATACTTTTCCTGATTCTTCCTTCAGGATTTTATAAAATTCATCTTTCGCTGCGGTTTCAATCCAGGGCATATGCCCGCAGTTTTTCAGCAGTATAAATTTGAAATCTTCCAAAATATTTGAAAGGCATTTTTGAACTCCTTCAGGCAGATGCGCATCATAATCGCCGTGGACAGCTACAACAGGGCACTGAATTTGTTTGCCCAGTTTTAGAAGCGTTCCTCTTCTCCTCAGTTCGGCAGCTTCGCTCCATACACTTTGAAAGATATTATATTGTACATCAATTTCCTCGGTTTCAAGGGTAACCGGATTGCAGGCATCAGCTTTTGTAAACAGTTTGCCAAGCCGGGCAAAAGCCGTGTTTTTATCCACCTCTGAAGGATCTGTAAAAATATTAATAAGAGAATACGCTTCTTTTCTTTCATCTTCACAGAGACGGCTGAACCTGATATCATTAATTTTATCAGCATATTTTTCTTCAAAACTGCCGCTTCCGATAAGTATCAGTTTTTTCACGAGTTCCGGATATCCGGCAGCCAATATATAACTGAGCCAGGCTCCCCAGGAAAAGCCGATTAATGTTACAGGAATATCTGCGTGATTTTCTAATACTGTCTTCAATTCTTGTACCTGCCCTTCAAAAGATGCTGCGGTTTGAAGCGGCTCAAGGACACCCCAATTTCCGGATAGCTCCCTTGCAACCGGTGCCATTTGCCCGGGTGCCCCGGGTCCCCCGTGAATTACAGCTACGGTGTAGGGCGCCTTCCCATATGTTCTAAGGTTTTGCATTGATGCAATATAAAATGGAAACCATTAAAATAAAAGCAGTAACATAATTTTATTAGACCAATAATTTTTCCGCTGGAGGCGGATCCCGCCATGGCGGGATATTTGGTTCTTTGGTCTTAGGGAAAAAAATACCTGTGTATTGTTTTTACTTTCAAAAACGGCCGTTTTTAAAGACCCGGGCAGGTACTTTAACCGGTTCATTCTTATCCGGTTTTGAGGAAAAATATTATCAATTGCAAAATCGTGAATACTGAGAATATTAAATTTCTGAAATTTTGCTTTAAAATTTGAAATCCTCTTATAAATATTAATAGAAATATATTAATTTAACTTCACGATGTCAAAATTATTAAAGGAGAATTGACTGCCGCTATATCAGTCGATATCCCGCTCTGTATATGATGAAAGCTTTCTGAATAAATCCCGGAAAATTGGATCCCTGTTTACTTTGAAAGCGGAACGTATCAAATGGCGGGAATTATCAAAATCCCAAGTGACATTATCAGTGATAAGAGGACTGTGAATAAGCTCAGTCTGCACCCAAAGATCATTTATCAGATACGCTATCGGAGCAATATCCCATAAAACCTTCGAGCGGGCATAATGGTCTTTATAGAAATCCCTGAATATTCCAGCCAGGTAGTCTCCAATTGCCCCCTTCCCACGGACGTATTTCTCAATTTCCGGGAGTATCGTGTGCAGATGAGATACAACTCCCTGACATGGAATATGCACCAGCGGGACTCCGCAGTCAAATATGATCCGTGAGGCAGGCACGTCCTGCATTAAATTGAATTCTTTTGTATCCTGCCAGTTAAGAGCATGACCGCCCAGCCAGACTACAACGATCCGGTTAATAATTTTCGGCTCGATCAGAATAGCAGAGGCAATATTCGTTATTGCGCCTATCCCGACAACATATAACGGTGAATCCTCTGCCTTCAGGGCTCGCTCGATCAGGTCTGCTGCTGCATCATTTAAAGGAGGGGTTTTATAATCAGAAAGATATTCTGCAGAACCCCGGAACACATAATTATTTTGGTTAATTTTCATTTTATTTAAAAGCCTGAGAATTTCTTCATAACTTTTGAAACGGTGCAGCATAGATCGCTTCAACGTTTAGTCTTTCCGGGGAAATCAAAGAGTAAACAACAGCAAACTGGTCGTCAATCTCATTATACGTGTCAGTATCAAGAACCATTCGAACCCTGCCTGCCGGTGGTTCACTATATGAATGCATACCGATTTTGACAATATTATTGAAGGAAAATCTAATCACAAAAGATAGCTTCAATGAAATTTATTCCGAATCTCAAATAATTTCTAAAATGCTTACCAGGTTAATACAATCTATGGATAAATAAAAAGAAAAGCCCGAATGAATAATGAGGGCTTTTCTTTTTCCCTAAGAACGAATTACTAATTACTAATTTCGAGAATTTTTATTATATTTGAGAAATTTTCAAATCGGCTTTTTTTGATAGTATTAAAA
>JBHPGK010000067.1:0-15604 GCA_042570605.1 Candidatus Zhuqueibacterota bacterium | reverse complement strand
GCTTTTTCTTTCATCAACCGAATACTGTTTGAACCGCATTTTGGACATTGTCTTTCTTCCATAACACCTTTTGTGTACGCGAACTTTAACATTGCACCGCACCGCAAGCATTTAAAATCTCTTTCTTCTGCCATTAGCCCTCCGGATGTGTTTTAAGTTTATTTCTTCTTTTTAGCTTTTTTCTTCTCCTCTTCTTCGGTTATCACCTTAATAGTATGCTTGATTTCCTCTTTTGTAACTTTTTTCCTGAGTTCCTCAATATCCTTCATAGTTTGTGCAAACCTATTACCTTCTGCAGCACTGATCCACTCAAGCAATAATCGTTCGGGTCTGATACCCCATTTTTCAAGCTTATCCCAGAGTTTTTCGACTCTTTTCTGAGTCCACCTGTTCGCATCTATATAATGGCAGTCTACATAATGACATCCTGATACTACAACCATTGGGGCGCCTTTTTTGAATGCATGCAGAACAAATTCATCGTCAACCCTTCCGCTGCACATAGTCCTGATTAAGCGCTGGTTCGGAGGATACTGCAGCCGTGCTCCACCGCAAGTATCGGCACCCGCATAAGAACACCAGTTACATGCGAACACAATTACTTTTTCGGATGGATCTTCTCCCAGGTGGGCGTCAATCTGAGAAATTATCTGTTCATCTGAAAAGTGTTTCATTTTTATCGCACCGAACAGACATTCCGCTGCACATGTACCGCATCCTTTACAAAGAGCTTCAATATATGTGATCTTTTTATTCTTCACATCAACAGTTATAGCATTATAAGGGCAAACTTTTGCACATGTGCCGCAAAAACGGCATAGATCGGAATCTATTGTTGAAGTAATTGCTTCAAGAGTTACTTTGCCGGCTGATAGAATTGTTTCCGCACGGGCAGCAGCGGCACTGGCTTGAGTGACAGAATCTTTAACATCTTTTGGTGCCTCTGCACATCCTGCAAAAAACACTCCCGCAGTTGGTGCATCAACAGGTTTCAGTTTTGGATGGGCTTCCATGAAAAATCCGTCAGGAGTTTTTGAAAGAGTCAGTAGTTTCTGTACCTGAGGCATATCAAATCTCGGTGTTACCCCCACAGATAAAACGATCATTTCAAGTTCATGCTCTTCAACTTTTCCGGCAGTCGTATCTTCAACCATCATCCTTAGATTTCCGGTTGACGGATCCTCATAAATATCGCCTGGTACGCCTCTGATATAATGAATTCCGGCTTCTTTACTTCGTGTAAAAAGATCCTCAAAACCTTTACCGAAAGCCCTCATATCAATATAGAATACTTTTGCATCGATATCAGGATAATGCTCCTTCAGAAGTAGTGTATCTTTAACGGTATTCATACAGCAAATATTACTGCAGTATCTGTTCCCGAGTTTCACAGACCTGGAGCCAACACACTGAATAAACCCCACAGTTTTAGGTATTTTCCTGTCCGTAGGACGTATAAAATGTCCGTCGGAAGGTCCTCCGGCTGCGATAAAGCGCTCGAATTCCATACTTGTTATCACATTTTCGTATTGAGTATAACCATATTCATCCAAAACAGTTGGATCAAACACATCCATACCGGTAGCAACAATTACCACACCGACATCAAACTCAATCAAATCATCCTTCATATCGTAGTCTATACATTTTTTTTCACACTTTTCTGCGCATTTTCCGCAGGCAATGGGATTAAAACCAAGACAGTTTTTCGTATCTATGAGATATGATGAAGGTACTGCTTGAGGAAATGGTATATACACAGCTTTTCGGGATGAGAGCCCCTGCTGAAATTCATCAGGAACAACAATAGGGCATACTTCTGTACAATCACCGCATGCCGTGCAGTCATCCTCATTGACGTATTTTGCCTTTCTCTTTACCTTGACATGAAAATTTCCAATGTAACCTGAAACCGATTCTACTTCACTGTAAGTTAAAAGTTTTATCCGGGGATGTCGACCGACATCCATCATTTTCGGTCCCAGAATTCATATGGCGCAGTCCATCGTCGGATAGGTCTTGGCAAGCCGCGCCATAAGTCCTCCGAGCGATGGTTCTTTTTCAACGACTACAACATCAAAACCGGCATCAGCAAGATCAAGTGCACTCTGCATACCCGAAATCCCGCCTCCGATAATCAGTACAGATTTTTTTACAGGAATTTCTGTCTCAATCTGCGGCTCAAGATACGTGGAACGGCCTACATAAGCATGAATGATATCTTTGGCTTTCTTAGTTGCGGCATTACGGTCACCCATATGCACCCAGGAACACTGCTCACGAATATTCGCCATATCGACCAGATATGGATTTAATCCGACTTCCGTTACACAAGACCTGAAAGTAGGTTCATGCATTCTTGGGGAACATGCAGCAACAACCACGCGGTCCAGTTTCTGCTCTTTTACAGCAGTTTTAATTTCCTGCTGTCCCGGTTCAGCACACATATAACGATTTCTTACACTGTATACAACATTACCCATTCTCTTGGATTCTTCAACGAGAAGATCCGTATCAACAGAACCCGCTATATTTGTTCCACAGTCACAGATAAACACGCCGATTCTTACATCATCTTTCGGCATTCAGTTACCTCCTTCACAAAAGTAGTAAAGTCCTACATTTATTTTTTATTTATTCGAAAAAACAAAAAACTTATTATTTACAAAGATCAAATTAAAGCATCCGCAATAAATGTTACCATTTGTTCAGTTTGAATATTTAGTTCGCCCTTTAACTCTTCTTCTCTCATTGCACAATTAAAATGTACTTCACATTTCGGGCATGAGAGAACAAATAATTCTGCACCAGTGTCCTTAGCTTCTTTGAGCCTCATCATCTGTATCTTTTTAGAATAAAAAGAACAGTTCATCCATGCACTTACTCCACAGCACAGAGACCGTTTTCTACTTCTCATCATATCATTAAGTTTAACTTCAGGTATAGACTTCAAAACATTTCTCGGCTCTTCATATATTCCGAGATGTCTGCCCAACCTGCATGAATCCTGAAATGTGATAACCTTATCTATTTCCTTAAATTTTAATTTACCTTCATTAAGCGCATCATTCAACAATTCCGAAATATGCTGCATTTCAAAATCTACATCAAAATATTTTGAATAGTCCAATTTAAAGGATCTATAACACTCGGGGCATGAAAAAACTACTTTTTTAGCTCCGGTTTTTTTAATTTCATTTAAATTATACTCAGCCAATTTTTTAAAATTTTCAAGATCTCCACTCCATAGAAGATCATGACCACAGCACCGTTCCTGAGGCATAACAACAGGCTCAATACCAAGATAATTCATGATCTTTACGCTTGACTTTGCATCACGCACAGTTTTTACACCCAGATCATCGAATAATATATCAAAATGCGGCATACAGCCGACAAAATACAGAACATCTCCGGTTTCAGAAATTTTTAAGTCCTTGTCAACCCATTCCATTCTTTTCTGTTTCAAATCAGTTTCGGTCATTATCCGCATCATTGCCTGAGCAGCCCCGCCGTGAGAACAGATCACATCCTCACCAAGCTTCTGAGCCTCAAATCTTGTTGCTTCTGTTAGATCTACATATTTAATATCCGCCGGACACCTTAGATCGCACATTCCACATGTCAGGCAGGCCCAAATATTCCTATCATTTAATATATTATTGGATGAATGCCGCAGAGTTCTGTTTATCAGAACCCGCGGAGAAAAGCCTTTATTAAAATGAGAGACAGGACAAACACTTGTACATTTGCCGCATTCCAGACACAGATGTGCTTTCGACTCCTTTATAGCAGACTTTAACCTTTCCATATTAACTGCTCCTGCTTACTGGTGTTTTTTGTTTCGCCTTAATTGCCGTAGGTCCTAATTTCTTTATTTCGTCAACAAAATCATTGATCGCTTTTTCGAATTTTTTTGGTGCATATACAGAAAACCAGCCTAACTTTAATCTCTCAGGCTCGATACCCAGCATTTCGATCAGTTTATCAGAGTTTTCATAAACTTCGACTGCCCTTTTTGCACCTGTAATATAATGGCAGTCTTCAACAGGACAGGTAGCTAAAAAAACACCGTCAGCCCCCAGTTCAAATGCCCTTAAAATGAATGCTGTAGTAACCATACCTCCGCACATTACCTTTATATACTTTACATTTGGCGGCAATTGTATTTTTGTTGCTTCTGCTTCGTCAACGATATGATGAGCACTCCAGTTACAGGAAAAAGCAACAATTTTAGGTGAATAATTTTTAACCAAGAAAGTCCTCCAATTCTGCTTCTATATCTTTACTCTTAAAAAATTTCAAATGAGCGGCACCTGTCGGACAGACCGAAGCGCAGGTTCCGCAGCCTTTACATATAGCGAGGTCTACATATGCAACACGCCTGCCTTCTTCGTCTTCGACAACTTTGATAGCATTATAATCGCAGACTCTTTCACATTGACTGCAGCCCCGGCAGAGTTCTTCATTTACCTCGGAAACAACGGGTTCTATCTTTACATCAGCGTCCCCCATACCATGAACAGAAAGCCTTGCATGAACTTCCTCATTTAATCGTAAATCTTTAGGCAGACCGTAAACCATAAAAAGTTCCCTGCCTCTTTCGGTTGAAATACCTACAACTCTTTTACCGCATTCTTTTATACAATGTATACATTCAACACAGGGACCGCAGCGCAGACATCTTTTAGCCTCACGCATAGCCTGTTCTTCATTCAAAGTTAATTCAACTTCAATAAAAGAGACTTTTCTGTCCTCAACAGGTATTTTTTGTGCATGAAGTCTCGCTTCCTGCTCCAGAGTAAACATTTCAGGTACAAATTCTCTCTGGACGAACTCAGGTTTCCCAATATCTTCAAAGGGAAGACCCTGCAAATACAGATCGATTGCATGAGCTGCTCTGTGTCCGGCTGCTATTGCATCGATCACAGTGTTAGGACCTGTAACAGCATCACCACCCGCAAAAACACCCGGCTTTGAAGTCATCAGGGAATTATCATCAACTTCGAAAGAGTCCCACTTATTTATCTCAATAGCTGAACTTTTAAAACAATCAATATCCGGTTTCTGACTGACTGCCGGGACAATAATATCAGCATCGATAATAAATTCCGAGCCTTGCACCGGAACAGGCCTTCTCCTGCCTGAACTGTCGGGTTCACCAAGCTCCATTTTAGTACATTCCATCCCGGTTACTTTACCATTTTTCCCGATTATTTTTATTGGAGCAGCAAGATAAGCTATCTTTACACCTTCAGCAATAGCCTCATTAATTTCTTCCTCGCTTGCCGGCATTTCCTTACGGGATCTTCTATACACGATATGGACATCACTGCAGCCAAGTCTTAAAGCACTGCGTGCTGAATCGATGGCAGAATTACCGCCGCCAATAACAATCACCTTATTCCCCGGTTTGTCATGTTCACCGCGGTTTATTTTTCTAAGGAAATTGATACAATCTATAACACCCTCAAAATCATCTTCACCGGGGATATTCATTTTTAATCCCTTATGAGCACCAACAGCAAGAAATACTGCGTTGTAACCATCCTTAAACAGGGGGTCAACGTTCTCAATTTTTGAATTTGTTTTTATTTCAACACCAAGCTTGACAATATCATCAATTTCAGCCTGAATAACATCCCTGGGTAATCTGTAGGATGGTATACCTGTAACCAGCATCCCACCCCGTACCGGAAGCTCTTCAAAAATAGTAACACCATAACCACTTCTTATCAGATCATTTGCGGCAGTTAAACCCGCAGGCCCACAGCCTACAATCGCAACTTTCTCTTTTCGGATTCTTTCACATGGTTGAATTTCTTTGGTACCGTGAGTAAGTTCATAGTCAGCGATAAATCTTTTCAGCCCGCAAATTGAGAGTGCATCATCAAATTCGCCTCGCCTGCATTCGGATTCGCATGGATGTGTACATACCCTACCGCAAATACCGGGCAGCGGATTAGTCTCTTTTACAATATCGAGCGCTTTCTGGAAATCTCCCCTTGAAATAGCACCAAGATAGGCTTTAATATTAACCCCGGCAGGACATGCAACCCTGCAGGCGGACGAAGTTATCTCCTGAATTGGAAAACTGGTTTCAGAATCAGGAAGCTGAAGCTTGACTCCTTTTTCGCTTAAAAATTCCCGAATATTTTTATTTGGAGTTTTGCTGCTTACCATATTCATATCCTTTTTCAAATGCCTCAATATTTAATTCCACTGCTTTTGCCGGGACAGTTTCGGGAATTGTTTTTTTCATAGCTTCAGGTTTGACAATACCTGTGACTGCTGTAAAAAATCCGAGCATCACGACATTAGCGACAATCCTTTTTCCGAGTTGTTCTGCGATACGGGTTGCCGGAATTGTAAGTATTTTAATTTTATCACGAGCCGGTTTAAACTTTACAAGGTCTTCATCGATCAGCATCAAACCATTTTTAGCGAGTTCAGGCTCAAACTTTTCATATCCTTCCTGCGACATTGCAACCAGAACATCCGAATTGACAACATAGGGATAAAGCACCTTGCTGTCGGATACAACTAATTGAGAACTGCAAGCGCCTCCGCGCGCTTCCGGTCCGAAATCCTGGCTCATTGTTGAGAACTTATCATCATATATAGAAGCCGCCATACCTGCAATTATACCAGACCTGATGATTCCCTGACCTCCGTAACCTGCGAACCTGATCTCAGCCATTTTTACCTCCTGTTTCAACACCGGCGGTCACATTTGCCGGCTCAGGTCCATATGGTGTAAATTTATCACCCAATGTCTTGCTCAATTGAGCATTATAAGATTCAATATAAGTCGGTCTTTCCACATCGGTAAACTTACCAACGATAATTCTCTTATCATGCTGAATTTCCACATTCCTTGGATTTTCATTATTTATTGTTTTTGAGTTTTTGTAATAGAATTCCACGATTTTGTAGTCAATATTACTAATTCCATTGTAATAATCCGGACCAGGTGCAAGGATCTCAATTACAGATAATCCCCTTTTATTTAAGGCTTCTGCAATGGAAGCAATAAGGTTTTTCGTGTGCAAAGCCGTCCATCTTGCTGTATATACAGCACTGCATGAATTTCCAAGGTGAGGAACATTGAACGGTTCCTCAATTGTTGAGTATGGAGAGAATTCATGTTTGGATAATGGAGCAGATTTACCTGCAATCTTTCGGTAGACAAAATTATTAACGCACAGAACGGTAAGTTCCATATTCCTTCTGCTGCCATGAACAAAATGATTACCGCCAATTGTCATTAGATCACCAGTGACCGGAATAACTTTTAAAGCAGGATTTGTGAGCTTGAGTCCAGTACCAAAAGCTATGGCTCTTCCCCTCGAAGTCTGAAAATAGTCAACACCCAAATATTTTATAACTTCGGGTTCAAAACAGATATCGGAAGCAATGCAAATATCAGTAACTTTTGTACCTGATTTCAATATCCCTTTTTTAAAGGCTTCGATAAATGGACTTATTTCTTTGATTTTGGACCTCCCTTAAAAATCAGTTTCTCAAGTTTAGTTATATGTTCAATAATTCCTTCTACTTTTCTTTTTTCTTTAGCAGCCGTTACAATAGCATTAAATATATCTTCCGGGTGATGCACTCCTGCACCACCATGAGGGACGAGGACAACATTGGCTTTTCCATGAGCACATCTTTCCACTTCATAAACGACCTGTCCGTAATTTATTTCGGGAACAACAAAAGCATTTGTTGTTTTAGCAAGTTCGTTAATCCTTTCATCAGGGAAGGGCCATACCGTAACAAGTCTTAAATTACCTACTTTAATTCCTTTCTCTTTTGCCATTTCAATCCCTTTTACGGCAACTCTTGATGAGATACCGTAGGATACGACTATTACTTCAGCGTCTTCAGTGTTTTCTTCCTTTAATTCAATGATTTTATCTTTGTTTAACTTAATTTTATCAACAAGGCGTCTTACATATTTTGATTTAAAGTTTTCATTATTAACCGGTATTCCTTTTTCATCATGGACAAGACCAGAAATATACAGGTTCTTACCTGTCCCCGCTTTCGCCATTTGAGGGACATGGTTATTACCCGGTTTAAAAGGTAAATATTCACCGGGAGGACCATCATAAAAGTCTTTTGGCTCAATGTCTATTTTATCCGCATCGGGGATCACTACCTTTTCAGTCATATGCCCAACGCACTCATCCGACATGATCATAACCGGACATCGATAAATCTTTGCAAGATTAAAAGCTTTAATTGTGTAATCAAAAAGCTCCTGTGGAGAATCAGGGGCAATTGCAATTATTTCATAATCTCCATGTGAACCCCATCTGCACTGCATCATATCTGCCTGACCGGTTTTGGTGGGAACACCGGTTGAAGGTCCTCCCCTTTGAATATTTAGAAGGACCAATGGTGCTTCAAGCATGGCACAATAACCGACTGCTTCCATCATCAGAGTATAACCGGGACCGGAAGTAATGGTCATTGTTGTTGCTCCAGCCCAGGCTGCACCAATGACAGCGTTAACCGAAGCAAGTTCATCCTCCATTTGAATGAACATTGCCTTGCCCTTAGGTGCTACACGTGCAAATGCTTCAGCAGCTTCGGTAGATGGTGTAATCGGGTAACCGGCAATAAACTTGCATCCTGCTGCCAAAGCACCGTAACCAGCGGCAACATCACCATCTATATAATACGTTCCGGTAAGTACATCATTAGGATTTGCTTTCATTTTTTATCACCTTTAGTCTCGGAAAGCCACCGAGTATATCGCTCAGTATAGCTCGGTCTTTCCCTGTCCACAAATTTGCCCATTATTATTTTACCTTTAAATCCGATATCGAGATTTTTTGTATCTTCTCCATGCCTGATTTCAGAATTATCATGATAGAATTTCATAGTATCCAGTCCATCCCCTAATTTATTGGTTCTCAAATAATATTGAGTGCACGGAGAAATAGCTTCAACAACGGAAAATCCGGTTTTATTTAAAGCTTCAACAAAGGAATTTGTCAGTCTGCGAACATGAAGTGTAGTCCATCTTGCTACATAAACAGCACCCGAGGAGTCTGCTAAAAACGGGATATTAAAAGGAGGCTCAACATTTCCGAAGGGACAGGTTGTAGCAAAAGCTGCAAGTGGAGTTGTCGGAGCAACCTGACCGCCTGTCATAGCATATATAAAATTGTTTACACAGACTACCATCATGTCGATATTTCTACGGGCAGCATGAATAAAGTGATTCCCGCCAATCGCAATAAGGTCGCCGTCACCGGAAAAGACTACAACTTTTAAATCAGGATTTGCCGCTTTAATACCCGTAGCAAAAGCAATAGCTCTGCCATGTGTAGTGTGAAATGAATCAAGTTTCACGTAACCGGCAACTCTGCCTGTACACCCGATCCCGGATACAATGACTACCTTATTCAAATCTATTTTTGCCTTTTCAAGTGCAGCTGCAAATGCAGTAACAGCCATACCAATCCCGCAGCCAGGACACCATATATGAGGTATTCTGTCCATTCGCAGAACATTATTCATAGGATGTATATCATTATTAATTTTAGCAATTGGTGTTGCCATTATAAACTCCTTAATTAGTTAGACTCAATAATCCTGTCTTTTACCTTCTTTTCCTTTTTAGCCTGTCCAATCGCAGCAAGTATATTATCTGTATTCTCAATACCTTTTTCTCCACGAGGCACAAAAAACACATTTGCATTTCCATATGTGCATCTCTCAACTTCATAAACGATCTGACCAAAATTCATTTCGGGGACGACAAATCCTTTTACTTTTTTTGAATATTTTGCAATCAATTTATCGGGAAACGGCCAGACAGTATTAAGCTTAAGGCTCCCAACTTTGATCCCCAGTTTTCTTGCCTGCCCAATTGCTTTAAGTGCTGCAATGTAAGAAGTCCCATAAGAGACCACTAAAACATCTGCATCCTCAGTGTGCATTTCCTCGATATCCACTATTTTTTCAGTATTGTCCCGGATTTTCTTTACCAATGGGTGAACGTTATATTCCTGGTATACCTCATTCATAATAGGATATCCCCTGTCATCATGAGTAAGTCCTGTAACATGAAATTTATATCCCTGACCTATATCGACCATGCGGGGGATCATATCTTTATCTCGTTTAAAAGGCAGATAACTGTCTTTGGGACCATCAAAATATCTTCGCGGCTCAATTTCAATATCATCGGATTTTGGAATAATGACTTTGCCCTTTTTGTGGGCTAAATATTCATCTGAGAGTACAATTACAGGTACCCTGTACCGCTCGGAGAGATTGAATGCCTTAATTGTGAAATCAAACATTTCCTGTGGATTCGCCGGGGCAATAGCAATTACTTCATAGTCACCATGTGAACCCCACCTTGCCTGCATAACATCACCCTGTGCAGCTCTGCTCGGCATACCCAAACCCGGTCCAAGAATCTGAACATCAACAATAACACAGGGAGTTTCAAGCATAACACCAAGACCAAGATGCTCCATCATAAGAGACAAACCCTGCCCTGAAGTAACTGTCATGGATTTTTTACCTGTCCATGACGCACCAATTACAGCAGCAAGAGATGAAATCTCATCTTCCATTTGAATGTAGGTAGCTTCAACATCCTTTGCTCTGTCAAGAAATCTCTCCGATACCTCAAGAGCAGGAACAATAGGATAAACTCCCAGAAAGCGGCAGCCTGCAGCAATTGCACCTTCGGCACATGCCTGATTCCCATTGAAATTATGAGATCCTGTTAAAATTCCTTTAGCATTTTTCTTCATTATTTTCTTTCCTCTGCTGTTGGCAAAACCTTACCTTTTTCATTTATTAATGTCACAAAAATAGCAAATTCCGGGCAAAGCATTTCACATAGGTGACACTCAACACAATCATCAGGATTTTTTACGTAAGGAGGATGATAACCCTTAGAATTAAACTCCGCAGACATTTCAAGGACATCTTTAGGACAATACTCCGCACAATAAGTGCAGCCTTTACACCTGTCTTTAAATATATGTATTTCCCCTTTTGGCACATATATTTTATCAAAATCCAGAGGTTTTCGCCAGAGATTCATAGCTTCTCCTATGTTATCCAAAAATTTATAACATCTACAATAATCGGAATAAAATCAATATCCTGTTTTAAATCAGATTTTTAATATTTCCAATGTAAACCAAGAAGACTATATTACAAAAAAAAAGGAAAATGTCAAGCAATACTTTTCATTTTTCTAACGTTTTTCATTTTTTTTTGAAATTAACTTGATAAACTTTTCACAAACAAATATTTATATATGAAATAAACAGCAAAACATAAAAATGATTCTTCAATTTAAAGATTATATTATTTAATAATGATCGATTTTCCGAAAAGGTATTTACGGAATTTTTGAAATACGAAGTTGAAAATTTTTTAATAAAAGCTATCATCCGGGAAAAGTATCTGATACGATTTTAAAAAACTAAGTAAAGTTTAATACCCTATTAAACATACACCCCGTACACTTAGTAAGTTAGATAACTTAAATAAATTATGCAAATCAAATATATCAAAAATAATTCTCTTATTTTTGATATCATGTAACAATATCATAAAATATACCGTAAATATATATGTATTTATCATAAATAATAATGAGGGAAAGATATTGGAACTGACAAAAAATGAAGAATTGCTTCTTTTATCAATTTTAAAATTGAAAGACCGGGCATACGGAGTAACTATCAGAAAGAACTATAAAGCTGTAACCGGGAAAGCATTGAATTACGGTTCAATGTACAACACTTTATATCTTCTTGTAAGGAGAGGATTGGCAGTTGCAAAAGAAAGTGAACCTGAATCCAGAAAAGGAGGCAGGAGAAAGATTCTTTATTCAATCACATCAGATGGCAAAAAAGCACTGCTGGAAGCACAAAAGATACACAGGTCTGCATGGGACGGCATATCTGATCTGGCAATTGAGGAGAAAAAATGAACAGAATAGAAACAAAACCTCCTTTCATTGCTAAATGGATATTAAAAAACCTGACTATTTACGAGGAGATATTCTCAATCACCCATGACATCGATGAAGAATATGAAGAAATCTTAACAAAATCAGGAAGATTAAAATCCTGGTTATGGTACTGGTTTCAAACCCTGAAATCCACCATATACTATATTAATTTAACATTCTTCTGGAGTTTTGCCATGTTTAAGAATTATCTGAAACTTTCTTACCGCAGTTTACAGAAAAACAAACTGTTCAGCATCATTACTTTGATCGGTTTTTCTGCAGCGATCGGAGCAGCTATATCGATTTTTGTAATTGAAGATCTTGTATTTGATTTCAACAAATGCCATAAAAATGCTGATAAGATATACCTGGTAACTACTGTTTTAAACAGAGACGGAGACGATGAAAAATGGAGTGACTCACCTATTCCTCTGGGTCCTGCTCTGAAAGCAGATTTCCCGCAAGTTAAATATATGACGAGAATTGCTGACATTTCAGGTGTAATGAAATACGGTGATGAAATACTTCGTGAAAAGTTCCGATTTGTAGACAAAGAATTTCTGGATATGTTTACATTTCCATTAAAAACAGGTACCAAACAGGCTCTTTCGGATAAAAAATCTATTATACTGTATGAGGATATAGCGATAAAATACTTCGGGAATGAAGACCCGATTGGTAAACAGGTAACGATCACATTCAGTAACGGTAATACTTCGGATTTTACTGTTGGGGCTGTAGCTGAAAAATTCCCTGTTAATGCAGGTTTCGGATTCGGAATTCTAATCCCTTATGAAAATCTTGTCGATGCGGGAACCAAGGATATTAAGAGCTGGAAGAATTTAACGCGTGCTGTATTTGTCCAGATAGACAATCCGGACGAGATTAAGAACATAGAATCAAGGATACCAGCGTACCTTGAGATACAAAACAGAGCAAATCCTGATTGGAGGACAAAAAACTTTATTTTTACTCCACTATTAAATCTAACTTTCAACAGGGAAATCAGAAATTCAATTACAGGCGGCTGGGGAACTGCAAGCATGATCGTTTTTGGAAGCATCGGGCTGTTTCTTTTATTATTAGCATGTTTCAATTATATGAATATTGCCATATCCACAGCATTCAGAAGACTAAAAGAGATTGGGATCCGCAAGGTACTCGGCAGCGAAAGAAAAGACATCATCATGCAGTTCCTGTATGAAAATATATTTTTATGTTTTTTAGCTTTAATTATTGGAACCATACTCGCACAGCTGCTCTATTTACCTGTATTCTGCAAATTCCTGGAAATAAAGGATATTGAAAGTATATTTATTGCAGGAGATTTATGGATTTTTCTACCGGTATTACTATTTTTAATTAGTATATGTGCAGGAGCATATCCCGCTTTTTACATATCCTCTTTCCAACCTGTTAATATTCTTAGAGGCAAATATAAAATCGGAGGCAGAAAACTTTTTACAAGAATCTCGATAATCTTTCAATTTATTTTCACATTCATATTGATCACGCTCAGTGTGGTTGTAGCAAGAAATGCGGAGTATCAAAAAACTATTGATTGGGGGTATGATCAGGAACAGATCATCACGGTACCGGTTAATAACAGCAAATATTTTTCTACATTCAGAGAGGAAATTAAAAACAATCCTGACATAATCAGCATTGCCGGAACAGAAGACCATATCGGCAGAACTTTTGAAATTGAAATAATTGAATATGAGGGTAAAAAACATGAGGTTATGAAATTTGAAGTGGGATCAAATTACCTCGAAATAATGAAAATCCGATTAATTTCCGGAGAACTGTTCAATCCACAGCTTAGAGAAAAATCAGGCAGGTCAGTTATAATTAATCAGGAATTTTTGAGATACATGAACTGGGAAAATACAACATATAAATACATAGAGATAAATAATGAAGATTATAGAGTTGCTGGAGTTGTGGAGGATTTCCATTACCAATATTTCTTTGAAAAAATCCGTCCGGTTATTTTGCGTCTAACAACTGAGGATAATTATAAATATCTTATAACGAAAGTAAAGGCTGGACGAGTAAATTCAACTTCAGAATTCCTTAAAAAAACCTGGAAAAAACTGATCGTTAATGAACCGTATGGCGGTTTTTTTCAGGATGATATTTTTGCACTCAATTTCAAAGCAGAAGAAGACGTCAGCATTCTGTTTTCATTTTATGCTTTAAATGCTTTGATCATTTCCTGCCTGGGATTATTTGGGCTGGCTTCTGTAAATATATCAAAACGAAAAAAAGAGATAGGTATTCGCAAGGTGCATGGTGCAGGTGTTTTCAGTCTCTTAAAACTGGTTAATAAAGAATTTCTTGTTTTGATTGTTATCTCATCAGTTATTGCAACACCTGTAAGTTATTTATTAGTAAAATCAGCTCTGGAGGCTATACACGATTATTTTATTCCAATTACAGCCGTGTTCTTTATATTTACATTTATCGTAATTCTTGTAACATCAATATTATCAATATCATCACTTTTGTATAAAGCAGCTAATACTAATCCGGTAAATACCATTAGAAATGAATAATAAAGAAAGGATTTTACATGAAAACCTTAGTCAGAACTTTGTTAGTTTTATTATCTCTTATTCTTTTAACCGGCACTGCATTTACTCAGGGTAAAGATAAACTTATAGGAACCTGGGAAGGAGAAGCAACTCTTCAATCTCAGCCACAACCTAACACTCTAACATTAAAAATGGAAATGATAGAAGAGAAACTCAGCGGTAATATTTCCGGGCAATTCGGAATGCTTGTAAACACACCTCTTAATGAAATCAAATTTAAAAATGATTCTCTATCGTTTAAACTTGAATTGGCATCACCAAGCGGAGGGACTTTCACGCTTGTCTTCAAAATGGAGGTAAAGGCTGATGAAATGGAAGGAGAATTAGAGGTGCCGGAATTGAATGACAGCGGCATATGGACTGCTGTAAAAAAGAAGGAGGAGGACAAATTAAAATAAAATTCTTGAAATAGCAGGGATGAATAATAATATCTTAACCTTTTGGAAATGAAAAATGCATCTGGACAATTACCCATTTACCTCCTCTTTTCTCAAGTACACCGGTCCATCTGACATTATCCCATCCTGCCGGGCGTCCGTCCCATTCCGCATGGTCATCTAAATATGCGGAAAACCAGCTTACATCTCCGGAATTAGAAATATTCATCCTGAGCTGTTTTACCTTAAAATCGGTTGCTTTGAACTTCGGATTTTTAAAAAGTGTCTCAGCCATTTTCTTGAAAGGCTCAAATCCGGTTATTGTGCTTGCAGAATCAGGGTGAAAAATAAAAAAGTTATCATCCTGAGCCATTATACTGTAAAGCAGGTTAAAATCCTTATCCAATGCCCATCCTATCGATGCTTCAATTGCGGTTTTGATCTCTTTTTTTTCTGATTCAACGTCAATTTTTGGTGAATTTTTGCAACCGGCAATCGATATTATTAAAACGAGTACAATAACAGATGATAATATGTTGGATTTCATTATTTCCTCCGTTATTAATAATAATATTAATTTGAATCTACAGTGATTTTATCAAAAAGAAAAATAAAATTAATCAATTGAA
>JBHPGK010000066.1:0-15647 GCA_042570605.1 Candidatus Zhuqueibacterota bacterium | reverse complement strand
ATTTTGTATTATGCAATTGTTGGAAATGCAATGATGATCTCCAAGCAGAACATGAAATTATTGGAAATTTTCTCTGAGACCTTTAGCGATGTAGAAAACACGAATAAGTTTGATATTGATTGATTTGACAAGTTTATATATTAATAAAATTGGAGGCCGTAATGTCAGATGTTGTGTTTGATGATAAAAATTTGAAACCTGATGACAAAACTCTCGCTGAGAAATTAGGAACAAGTTATAATTTCCGGATAGAAATTAAAGACCACGTAAAAGAGCAGTATGACCACACAACCGAAGAATGGAAATTTTACGGTAAAAAGTATGGATGGCAGTTAAAGACCTTTCTGAAAAAGCGTAACCTGTTCTTTTTGATTCCATACCTGTCTTATTTTAAGATCGTATTCATCTTTGGGGATAAAGCCGTTGGTGTGATTGAGAATAGTGATATCTCTGAAGACCTTAAGAACGTAGTTATAAACGCAAAAAAATACGCTGAAGGCAGGGGATTACCGATAGATGTTAAAGACGGTACCTATATATCAGATATAAAAAAGCTGATAGATATTAAGATAAATAATTAGCTCCGCAGACAAACTTTATTCACCAATGTAATTGTCACTTTGCATCCGCGATTTTCTAAGTCAAACTATTCCTTAAATGTGAAACAAATTAAAAAATTTTTGCGTATCTCTATATGTTCCGAATATAAAGAATCGAAAGAAAGGATAGATAAATGAAATTGTTAACCAGAGTCGAGGAGTTTATTCTGCTGGCGATATGGAATCTAAAAGAGAATGCGTATAGTCTTGCAATCCAGAAGAATATCTCTGAAGTCTCCGAAGAAAAATGGTCGTTAGGTACAATATATGCCCCTCTGGAAAGACTTGAAAAGCGGGGTTTTATTATAACATATCTGTCGGAATCAATCCCGGAAAGGGGAGGAAGGCACCGAAGAATCTATAAGATCACCAATGATGGAATAAAAGTTTTGATGAGAACAAAGGAAGTTGAAGCATTAATGTGGGCAAATGTGCCGGGACCACCGGAGACTGCAAAATGAACAGTGATAAAAAACGAAAACCGATACCGGGAACTGTAAGATGGATACTCAAGCCGTTTTTTCATTCAGATAAACTGATCACAATAATTGACGATCTTGAGGAAGGATATTTCATAAAATTCCATGAGAGCGGTATGCTGAAAGCAAAGATCTGGTATTTGTCGCAGTTTCATAAAATAATCATTGGAAAAATATATAATTCTATAATCTGGAGTGTACCAATGTTAGGAAACTATATAAAGACCGCAATAAGAAATATCAAGCGTCACAAAACATACTATTCAATGAATATTCTGGGGCTGGGATTGGGCTTGTCATTTTATACGCTCTGCCTGGTTTATACGACAATTGAACTTAGATTTGATAAGTTCCATGTTAATATCGATAACATTTTCAACGTTGTAAAAATTAATAATCTTTCAGGAAAAGATCCGTTTCATTCCGCATTAATGCCGGTGCCTATGAAGAATGCATTGGTGGAAGAATTTCCGGAAATTATTGCTGCAACAACTTACAAGCCTGCAGGAAAATGTATCGTAAAATATAGGGATAAAACACTGAACGAATCCGGGCTGGTTTTTGTTGATCCGGCGTTTCTTTCAATTTTTTCATTTAATATTCTCAGAGGTGATCCAAATACTGTGTTAGAAAATCCTTTTTCAACAGTAATTTCAGAATTAACCGCAAAAAAATACTTCGGAGAAAATGATCCGGTAGGGAAAGTTTTAACAGTAAATGGCAAAATAGAACTTACTATTACCGGTATAATAGAGGAACAACCTGAAAATTCAAGCCTCTATTATAATTTGCTTGTTTCCTCTTCCACTATGACGGCATTTAATATTGAAAGCGGTAACTGGAATACAGAGCAAACTCAGATTTTCGTGCAGCTTAATGATAAAAGCAGTAAGAATATTGTCTCTTCGAAATTCCCTGCTTTTATAACAAAACATTACTCCAGAGAAGAAAAATATATTTCAGACCTGTATCTTCTTCCTTTCTCAGATATTCATTTAAGCTACAGACACATTTCCAGTTTTCTATCTACGTCGCACAAGCCCCCAATGTATATTTTTAATTCTATCAGCATTGTTTTGCTGTTAATTGCCTGTTTTAATTTCATTAACCTTTCTACAGCAAAATCTATGAGTAGAATGCGCGAACTTGGAATACGCTCGGTTGTTGGAGCTTACAAATCACAGCTAAGAAAACAACTGCTGGGGGAATCCATAATAGTTTCAATGCTTTCAGTTCCTGTTGCGGGTTTTCTTTATCAATATATTATACTGCCCTTTTTTGAAGCATTATTTGGATTTTCTCATGAGTATTTTTCTATAACAAGTTACTCTACCACTTTTCCTTTGCTGTTTTTAACATCAATTATACTTGGGATATTTGCCGGCCTGTATCCGGCTATTATTGCTTCACGTTTCAAGATCAGCGATATACTAAAAAATTCAAGTACTACAGGGACTGGAGGATTGAAAATAAGGAAAATTCTGATTATCTCACAATTCGTTGTATCTGTAATCGCAGTTGCAATTACCATCATGATAGTGGAACAGGATAAGTTCTTAATGGATTACGACTTAGGATACAGCAGAACAAATCTTATTGCACTGAAGACCGGAGGACAAGTAAGCCGGAACTACGAAGTATTAAGAAATCAATTATTAAGCCAAAATGATATTACCTCAGTTTCTGCGTCAAACGGTCTTTTAACAAATTGGGATACTGAAAATACGGTTATACCTGAAGGAGGAGACAAAACTGATGCTGTAATCATGAATACGTATGGTGTACATTTTGATTTTGTTGAAACGCAAAAATTAAATTTAACTTCAGGAAGAAGTTTCTCCAGAAATTTTAATGAAAATGAAAATATAATGATCAACGAATCTGCTCTAAAATCCCTTGGCGGCGGTGATCCTATTGGAAAAGTAATCAAGTTTAATAATAGAAAAATGACGATAATCGGAGTATTGAAAAATTTTCATTTTAAGAACATCTTTTTTGATACGCTGCCGACACTCCTCTATTTTGAGCCTGATAATCTTTACTATATTTATATTCAGCTATCCAGTCCTCTCAGCAATGAAATTATAGAAAAGATCGAATCAATATGGAAGAAATGTTATCCGGACAATCCATTTGAATATTATTCCATAGAAAGCAGGTTCAGAGAAACAAATAGAGACAGTTATAATTTTTCAAGGGTATTCGGCTTGATTGGATTTATTGCTGTTTCTTATTCAATGCTTGGGATAATAGGACTTTCTCTCTATTCAGTTCAAAAACGGTCAAAAGAGATTTGTATCCGTAAAGTATTTGGAGCATCCGTATCGAGGCTGTTAAATAGTTTTTTCAAAGAATATTTTAATATTATCATAATCACATTCATAATTGCTGTTCCTCTGGCTTATTACCTGATAACAAAACTCATGAATTTCGTTTGGACATTCACTGCACCAATTAAACCGTGGGTGTTCATTGCTGTTTTTATTGGCACGGTGATTTCGGTTGCGGGATGCGTCATATTTCAGACATTAAAAGCAGCCAATTCAAATCCTGTTGATTCATTAAGACAGGAATAAAAAGTGTTCGGGGTAAAAATAAAAATATATTTTAATTGATTTTCTCAATAAATAGGTCTTTTTCTTTAAATAACAGATCAACAGTGATTGCTATAATTATTAAAAAAAGGGGCGTTAAATAACGCCCCTTAATTCGGAAATTTTTTTTACCAGCCAACAAAATTCGGCGGTTTTATCCCTTTATACCTGAGGTAAATAACACAACTTCCTCTATGATGGGTCATATGATCCATAAAAAGAAGTAAAGCATGAAATCTGGTCATCTGCTGTCCCCACAGCGGGATCTCCTCTTGTAAATCCGCCATACTCAGATTTTTTAGAGCGTCTTGAACTGACTTTAGATTTTCCTTAAGATTTGCAGTTACCGTTGCTTTGTCTTCGGCTTTAAAACTTTTTGCTTGTTTAGGTGCTTTCAAAACCTGAAGGAAAAATCGATGGTTTATTTCAATTATGTGGTTTAACTGCCCTGCAAAAGTCCATATTTCTTCATTAGGTTTGGAACCGTATTGCTCTGCCGGCATAGTTTCGGCTACTGCAATCGTATAATCACTGAGATTTTTTACTGATTTCTCAATATTCTCTTTTGAGATCAGTTGAGCATTGGCATTCCCACTGAAAGTTGCTATTGATAATGCAAATACCAATAGACAGAAAATAGTTACTGATTTTTTCATAATTTTTCTCCTTATGCTGTAAATTAATTTGTTTTAAAAATTCCATGTTTTTAAACGACGCCGTATTATAAGCTGTGGCTTTATTATTAATTTATCTTAAAATTTAAAATACATAACCGAATTCGTGCTATCTATAGAAAAATGATGAACACATTATAAATTATTCTGTTTAAGCTTGCTTTTTCCTTTAAAAAAAGGATTAATGACGTTTGCAATAATTATTAGAATTACGCATCCGATCATATTGTACCATAAATAGGGTATATCGGTAAAGGCAAAACAGGCAATAACTACCGCTTCTGCGGTAATTGCAGCCAAAAATGTTGCACTTCCGCCGATTTTCTTAAAATAAAATGCTATAAGAAAGATACCGAGTATAGTTCCATAGAAAAGAGATCCCAATATGTTCACAGCTTCAATCAAAGAGCCGAGCCGGTTTGCAAACAATGCAAAACAGATGGCATATATTCCCCAAAAAACAGTGGCGATTTTCGATGCAAGCAGGTAGTGACGTTCGGAGGCATTCTTTCGTACCAAACGTTTATAAATATCGATTACGGATGTTGAAGCCAGCGCATTTAATTCTGCTGAGGTTGAGGACATCGATGCTGAAAGAATAGATGCAAGTACGAGCCCTATAAGTCCCGCAGGTAAAAAGTTGATAATAAAGCTTAGGAATATATAATTGGTATCATTAGTGTCTGCCTTTGGATTCACCTCCTTTATAAGCTCGATGGCTTCTTCCCTGATTCCGGTTTCGTATGCTCTTGAATTTTCCATTTTATTAAGAGCGGCATTAAATTCAGTATCATTATCCGCTTTTAAAGCGCTGAGCATATCCCGGATATAAACCTGCTTTTCTGCGTGAACACGGGAGTATTCTTCCTCTAAAACCCGGTAGTGTGCAGATGAAGCGCTTGCCTTCACATTTGCTGTTTCGACTTTATTGAAAAACAGAGGTGGAGCTACGAATTGGTAAAATACAAATACCATCGCTCCAATGAAAAGAATAGAAAACTGCATCGGCAGCTTGACAATGCCGTTTGCCAATAATCCCATTCTGCTTTGAGCAATTGAACTGCCTGAAAGATAGCGTTGTACTTGTGATTGATCGGTCCCGAAGTAAGAAAGAGCAAGGAATGTCCCCCCGATGAGCCCTGACCAGAAATTATAACGGTCTTTCCAGTCAAATTCAAAAGTTATGGCGTTAAGCTTTCCCATTTTACCGGCAATGTGCACTGAGTCAAAGAATGAAATATCAGCAGGCATTAAGCGAAAGATCATAAAAACAGCCGAAAACATTCCGATAAGTATTATGATCATTTGAAGCAAATGTGTTTTGTTGACGGCATCTGACCCGCCTATAGTTGTATAAATTATTACAAGAAAACCGATGACGAAAATTGTCATACGAATATCCCATCCAAGCAGGACTGACAAAATAAGTGCCGGGGCAAATATTGTGAAGCCGGCGGCAAGTCCACGCTGGATAAGAAAAAGAACTGCGCCCAACGTACGGTTTTTGAGGTCAAACCGCTGTTCGAGGTACTCATATGCGGTATAAACATTTAATTTATGGAACAAGGGCACAGCCGTGATAGAAAGAATGATCATCGCTATTGGTAAACCAAGGTAGAATTGCACAAACCTCATGCCGTCAACAAAAGCCTGTCCGGGTGTGGAGAGAAAAGTTATTGCGCTTGCCTGAGTCGCCATAATTGATAGCGTAACGGTAAACCAGCGCGCTGATTTATTTGCAAGAAGGAATCCCTTAATATCCTTTTTGCCATGAGTTTTCCAAATCCCGTAAATAACAACAAAAGCCAGAAATGTTCCTAATACTATCCAATCGATAGAACTCATATATTATCTTCTTCCAACCAAATATTAATCATAATTAATGGGGGTTCTCAAATTAATTGTTTTGCAATTTTAACGGTCAAACCGGCAGCAAAATGTTTAGATTCATTTTCCGCAGGTATGAATTCCATTATTAATTATCTTTTATTGAAAAGTTTTTGTAAAGATATAAAACAGTATAATCAGGAACACCAGATTGAAAAAGACCAAAAGATACAACCGTTTCCATGTTGATACAAGAGGCGGTTTTTCTTCCGGTGCTGAATTGTTCTTTTTCTGATCATTTTCCATTATATTTACCTGCCGAAACAAGGTTTACAAATAAACGGTAAGCGCCTTTTACTCCCGCGGGCAATTGCCGGAACCAGGAATATCCCGTGTAAATAAAAACACCCTTTCCATATCCTGCAAATAATATCCCGCCCTTTTTGTTTGTCTCATTCGGGTCATGGCCTGCAATAACAGCCTCATATTTATCATCCCATTGGGATGCAAAATATAAACCCCTCTCCTGTACCCATCCTTCAAAATCCTTCTTCGTGATCTTATTTGGATAATTTAAGAGCTGATGGCCCGGATCAAGAATAGTGATCCCGGCTGTTTCAACGCTTATCCGGTCATTTCCAATTGAAAATGGATACGGACCTATATTTTCTGTAACCAAACCCCGTGAAACGTTATATTGAACTATTAAAGTTCCCCCATTATTTACGTAATCTAAAAGTTTTGGCTGCGTATATTTTAACCTTGTTTGCGTATTGTAAGCCCTGATCCCGGTAATTACAGCATCAAATTGCAAGAGATCAATACTTTCAAGTGTTGTAACATCCAAAATTGTTACATCGTATCCGAGGCTTATTAATCCTTCAGGGACTTCATCACCGCTGCCCATTATATAGCCGATCTTGCCTCCGGGTATCTTAATATTCAATTTAACCGCTTTGATTTTACTCTCCGGAAAGTAAACTTGACTGGTTATATGGGGATGAATTATCTCTGTAATTGCCTTATCAAATATTTCACCATTTACTACTGCTTCGGGGATCAAAATTGTTTCATCCGGGGATTCGGGTGCAGTGACATTAAATGTGACCAGTTTCTCTTCATATTTTTTTCCCATAGTAAATGGTCTTAATTCCGGTTCAATCTTCCATTTCGAATTGCCCTTAAGGCGGATATTACCGGATACATAACCGGTGTGGCTTTTTATTCTGACGTTTATTTTTTTTGAGGTATTATCAGGGAAAATGCAAACTTTTGTATCCGGATTTAATGTTACTTTGGGTCTGATTTCAAATCTCCGGTACATTTCGCCGTCAATTCTGTCTGTCCACTTGTATAATAGCGGGATCATGTAATCGAATTGAACTCCTTCTGCTTCAAATGTTATTTTAACCGATACAGATGGGGGATTTTCAGATAATCCGATCAATTTTTGATCCGGGATTACAAATCTGCCCGTTTTAGAGGATTCAATTAACCAATAAGGCTGTGAAATTGCATATTCAATCGGAATTTTCAGCGTTTTTTTGATTGTAACCGGATCATTATTTTTGGTTAAAACATCAATTTTAGTATCGGAAATAATACCGGGAAAACTTATGTTATCGATCCTGAATGGATATTTTGAGCGGTTTACTATAGTTACTGCGGCATTTATATTATCCCCGGGAGCCGCCGCATAGTCATCTGCTATCGCCTCCAGCCACAAGCCTGCGCATGCTCTGATTACCTCGATCAGGTCATGTCTTTTTATTTCTGCCCAGTAATTATTACCGAGTTTATTAATCTCTTTTAAGACTGATAACAGCGTCTGAACAGAGCCCGAAGGATTTTGAGGATCATATGTATTCAGTATATCAGAAATCATGTTTTCGATTTTCTGACCGCCTGGAACTCTTTCCCCTGAGATATCTATCCCTTCAAAAATATCTGACGAAGCCGCATCTCCTTCAACTAATTCAAAATAATCATATCTTGAACCGCGTCTGCCGGACGAGCCGAATCCCTGGCTTTTGTGCATTGACCGGCTAAGAGCAGAAAGTTCAGTATAAGATTTTCCAAGAAGTGGATCATATGTACCGACATCAATTTTGATTGCATTTGAGGAGGATGATTGACCGCGGCTATAGGAATTCCAGAACAGCCTTTTAGACTGCCAGGGTTGAACATATTTTAACTGTTCAGGAAATTTAGCGGGATCTCCCGCAGCATAAAATGCATCTTTAATAATTAATGCAGAAGCAGTATGATGACCGTGACCACCTGAACGCCCCGGAGGAAACCGGGTAATAATTATATCGGGACGAAATTTTCGGATAATCCAGACTGCATCGGAAAGGATTTGTTCTCTTCCCCAGAATTCGAAAGTTTCGGATGGTGTCTTGGTGTAACCGAAATCGACAGCCCGGCTGAAATACTGTTCTGCGCCGTCGATCTTGCGAGCTTCAAGAAGCTCCTGCGTCCGTAGGATACCGATTTCAGCGCCTTTTTCCACCCCTACCAGGTTTTGCCCTCCATCGCCGCGGGTCAGTGAAAGATAAGCAGTCCTGTATTTCTTACCTTTTGAAAGGTAAACTAAAACAGATGTATTCTCATCATCCGGGTGAGCGGCAAAATACAGGACGCTTCCCAGAACGTTTAATTTTTGCAGAGCAATTTGTATTTCTGAAGAATTAAGAGCTTTTACCGGCTGCGCATTAATATTTGAAACGCAGATCAGTAGTATTAAACAAATTACCCAAATTAGTTTTCTCATTTAATTGACTTTTCCCCAAATAGTTTAGATTTTAAAAATTGAAATAAAGCAGGGTCGAACATACCTTATATGATAATCGGAATATGTTTATTTGTCAAGTTTTAATAATCCTTTCTTCAAAAGTTTTTAAAACTGATAAGTTCCCTGCTGCAATACTACCATCAGGCATGATGGGAAAATTCACTTTGAATATATATACGGTAACCTTGCAATAAAGATGAAAATTTATGATAAAAAAACTATATAAGGTGATGAACGATTAAATAATGAGGATGAAAACACAAACTGTAAATTTATCAGCGTTTTTGCCCGAAAGGATCATTTTATGACACGAAATGACCACATTGCTACATAAAGTGAATGCTTTGCCTATAACTTATTATATCAAGATCCAAATTACTTGACTTTGCCTGGACATTTACTGTAGATAGCAGAATAGAAATATTTGGAATTATTTACTCAATATTTGCTGTGTCGGTGGCTGGTTGTGTTTTATTTCAGACATTGAAAGCAGCTAATTCAAACCCTGTTGATTCCTTAAGGCAGGAATAAAAAGTTTTCTATTAGGTATTATCATTCATATTTTATTGTAGTAATTCATTCACATTCAATGTTATTTTTCTGCATGCTGGAGCATGATTCCCGTTTTCGGAAAACGCAACATGCATTAACATTTTATCCGGTTCAAACACTATTGAATGTTGAATTATCAGGTTTCCTCCTGCCGGAACCTGTTCCAGTATTTCCCATGCATCGTCAACAGTCAAAGAAGAATAATCGCCTGTAAAAATACCATCCAGCCGGTCCTTGATAAGAGAATATCGATAGGAATCTGAGGGCTCCAATCGTTCATAAAATTGATTTGTCTGTATCATATAGGGGAATCCGGTTTCGGATTGGCGTACGGTGAGACCATGCCCCGTATTCAAATCTCCATCAATTTCGAACACTGCTGAACAGTGACCCTGACCGGAGGGCCAGGACATTAGAATCGCTTCCCCACCATGCGTATACAGATCCTGCAATACAGAGGAAACATCGTTTATCACAGATGAAGCTCTGGCTGACTCCAGGAGCTTACGGTATAACAAGTTTTCCGGACAGAATCCTTCGGAAGAAGAGTAATCCCGGACCAAATTCACTTCTTGAGTGGCCAGTGTCACCCCTTCGCTATTCATTCCCGTGTCACCGTCTAATCCTCCAGGTAATGTGATACTGATCCAAGCCGGTCTTCCGCTTTCGGGAGCAGGCTTGCGTACAATGAAAATATACCTTCCCGTGTATATTTCATTATCAGGATGATCGTAGTTGCGGCCGGTTATCGGATTTCCGTCTACAGTCAAGGCATCCCATGCACAAAAGGAGGTACAGTGAGTATTAAGGATATGTTCTATGTTATCCATACAAGTGGAAATGATTATGTCGTTGATGGTAAGGGTACGATCTACGGCTCCCAAATACACGGCTCCCCCAGCTCGGGCTTCCATTCCGTCTAATAATCCCTGCATTTCCTGCATGTACTCTTCAGGAACAGTGTACTTGTCGATGTTGGGAAGCAATATATTTTCATATAATTCAACAAAACCGTCCTGACTTATTTCTTTGTCGGCATACTCTATTATTTCCGGTGCATAAAGGTAACCATGTGCATAACCCTGTTCATAGCTGCTGCCCCAAAGTGTCAGTAATGGGATGCCTTCTACTTCTGTTATACTTCCATTTACGTTTTCCGTTGGTTCCTGCCAGTTATTACGTGATTTTTCCGGTTCAACAGGACTATCCTTTTTACACGAGAAAAAGGCTATCATAATTAACAGAAACAGAACCGGAGCGATGAGCGGTTTAATAAAAGAATTTTTAAACATATTAATCTCCTAGTAAAATTATATTGACTAAAGAATGAACAAACCGGTTGTAAAGATTCTGTGAATCAATATTTAATTTACTATTATATTCATTTAAGAATTATCGGTCAAAATTGTACAGTAAAAAAATCCAAATACAATTAAGATTTCACAATTCATAAAACCTTCACTCATATTTTATTGATTTCACCGGATCTGCCGAGGCAGCTTTAAGAGACTGGTAATTTACCGTAACAAGGGCGATTATCAATGCAATTATACCGGCTGAAATGAAAGTCACTATACCTAAGCCCGTTCTATATTCAAATCCCTGCAGCCATTTGTTCATAAAATAATAAGCTGCGGGCCATGCAATGATATTTGCTATAACCACCCATTTGATGAAATCTTTTGTAAGCATGAAAGTAATATTTGAGATTGTAGCACCCAGTACTTTCCTGATACCTATTTCTTTCGTACGGCTTTCCGCTGTGTATGAGGCAAGCCCAAACAGTCCGAGGCAGGAAATGATCACTGCAAGAAGTGCAAATAAACCGAACAGGGATCGCAGGTTCTGCTCATTATTATACAGGGATTCAATCGTCTCATCCAGAAAATGGTATTCAAACGGTGCAAGAGAGTTTACCTCCACCCATACATTCCTTATGTGAGTAATAGATGCAGTTAGAGAATTTCTTTTTTCTAGGCCATTAGGTATTTTTACTTTAATAAATACACCGCCTTCAAAAGCCTGGTTACCGATATCGGTTAAAAGATGAAATGCCTGCGGGGGATATTTGAGCCTGAATGACTGGAATTGAGTATTTTTCGTAATTCCTATAATTGGTCCTCTCCTGCCGTATAAAGCAAATATCTTCCCGATAGGATCTTCAATGCCCATTTGACTGACTGCTTCTTCATTTAGAATATAAGCGGTATTGTCTGAGGAGATCTCTTTTGAGAATTCTCTGCCTTTTACAATTTCTATACCCATTGTTATAAAATAATCATAACTTATACGCGTAGTTTCCATCGTGAGACTCTCTACCGGAGTTGTCTTTCCCTCCCACGTAACTCCGGACGTATTGTTTATGCTCGAAGTCGGCAGACAGTCTTTCACGGTTACAGATACAATATCAGGCTGCCTTAAAAGCTGTTCCTTCACATAATCATATTTTGGTCCTATATTTTCTTTAACAGGGATATGAATGATGCATTCGTTTTCAAGTTTCCAACTGTTATCTAAAATGTAATGAAGCTGGTTGAATACCACGGCAGTACATATTATTAAGATGATCGAAAGAGAAAATTGGATCACTACTAAAGCATTTCGAAATAATCTCCCCTTTGTTGATCCTGAGTATTTTCTGAGAAGTGAAACAAAGGAACCGGTACCTTTCAGAACAGCAGCAGGACTGAAGGAAGACAGGTACACAGAAGGATATAATCCGGCTGTAATTACTGAAAGAAGTACTACAAACATAAAGATAAAATAGACTTTTATATCTAACAGGTTCAGAAAAATATTTTTACCGGTCAGGTTATTAAAATACGGGATTAATAATTTGACAAGAATTACGGCAAATAAAAGTGATATGCAGACAAGAAAAAATGACTCTCCGAATAGCTGTTTTATTATCTGGACTCTACTTGCGCCGACGACTTTCCGCATTCCAACCTCTTTAGCACGTTTCCCATACCGCGCTGTTGAAAGATTAACAAAATTAATGCAAGCTATAGTCAGAATAAAAAAGCCGATAACTGAAAAAATGTAGACGTACTTGATATTACCTTTTACATAATCATAATTGCCTACGGGATTTAAATATACTTGTTTTAACGGCTGTACTTTGAATTCTCCTTTACGCATTGAAATATGCGGACAGCCGTGATTTCGGGCAATATCAGTGATCTTTATACCTGTTTCCTTTATATCTCCGGGATTTTGGAGTTTTATAAATGTCCAGAAATTCGGATCACCCCAATTCAAACCGCAGATTTGGAACGCCTCAATACATTTATAGGATACCAGGCAATCAAATTTAAAACTTGAATTATCGGGTATATCCTCGATGACACCTTTAACCACAAATGAAGCTCTTCCTTCAACGTTGATCGATTTATTGATTGGATCTTCTGTTCCGAAATACTTTTCTGCGATTTTTTTTGTCAGAACAATGTCGAAAACATCGGTCAAAGCATTTTCCGGGTTACCTGAAATAAACGGAAAATTGAATATTTTAAAAAATGCCTCGTCAACGCCAAATCCTTTATCCTCGTAGAATGCGTTGTCTCCGTATTTAAATATTACTCTCGGAAATCGCCTGACTCTGACCGCATTTTCTATTTCCGGTAATTCTTCAATTAAAGCAGGTGCAAGGGGTGCTGGTGTCCCTATCGAATTGTACTGGTTACCCTGATAATAACCGTGTCTAGTTATACGATAAATTTTTTCTTTATCATTGTGGAATTTATCATAACTCAATTCATTCTGTACCCATAGAAGGATCAGTATAAAACATGCCATACCGAGCGCCAACCCGCCAATATTGATAAATGAAAAGACTTTCTGTCTTTTTATATTTCTGAGAGCGATTTTTAAATAATTTCTAAACATAATAAAACTCCAGTATATTGACCTGTTAATTATAGACGGAAGGGAGGAGAAAAAATGGTACCAGAACCATCTCAACGCAGCGAACCTGCCTTTACTCGTGTATATATCATTATAGATCTCTTCAAAGTTCGATTCGAGAAGTGAAGCCTTTCTGCTGTCAATGAAGAGTTTTAATAAAAACAGGATACGGGGTGGTTTATGTAAATTTCCGGACATGATACCTCTATTTCGAAAAGATCATTTCATAAAGACCGTCCCATAATTTTTCCTGGGACGATCTGACTGTTTTTAGAGCCGTGACGCCCTTTTCTGTAACTGTGTAAAATTTGATCGCTTTTCCGCCCTTCTTCTTAACCGGCTCACTTAAGATCGAAGATATATAATCCGTTTCTTCAAGTTTCTCCAATGCTACAAAAAGGTTGCCGATCGTCCATTTTTTCTTTGTTGCCCTGTTAAGAAGGTCAAGAATCGTGACCAGATAAGCATTATCTCCAAGCCTGAAGATCGACAGAAGGATCATTTCATCATTACGTGTAATATAGGTTTTTACCATTTTTCTTCTCCAATTCCTTTGGTTTCTAAAGGAATATACGTTACTAAAAAATAATAGTTTCATTTATTTTCCAAAGGAAATAAATTTGCTGGTTTATATGTTATAAAAACACAGCATTAATATTTGTTTGCTTTCTCTGCGGAAGCGCAGAACCGCTTAGGAAGAATGTAGGGATAGCACACAGTGTGCTGTCCTTTCATAAATAACCGCAGAGGCGCAAAGACGCTGAGACATAAAAGAAAGCTCCACCGCCTTCGGCGGGGCAGGAGGGTTGAGACTGAGGCTAAGACGGAGGCTAAGGTAAAGGAAAATATAAGTAGGGGGCATACCTTAGGTATGCATGTATCTTGGTGTCATTGCGAGGTAGCGAAGCGACGAAGCAATCCCTCTGCTATATTACTGTTTTGCATGAGGGTAGGAGATTACGACGGTCGTCCCTTAAACTTGGGACTCCCTCGTAATGACAGTTCATGATTACAAAATATCATTCACCTGATAATTTATATAGGCTTTGTAAACTTTTTATTCTCTTTTGCACATTTGGAGACTGTGAAGGATCCAAATTATACAAAAGCTCTTGACCCTTATAGAATTTGATCATACATGGCTGTTTCAATTTTGCCGTCAAATGATAAAATGTGACCAGTTCGGCAAAATCTTCAGCCCATGACATACTGCCGTATAAAGATATGAAAGGCGAGTTAAAAAGCTGCTTATATACAGATTCGGCATCTGAAATATTTATTTTAGGTCCGCCTCCAATACCGTAAAATGTAAGATTTCCTCTGTATGAATAATCATGAGATTTTGCTGGTAAACTGTAATCATCCCAGATACCTTCAATGAGAGCAGTTTTCTCCTTTTTATAATTGCCGAGTTTTATCATATCCGGTTCAACAAAAGGCGTAAAGAGCAGTATATAATCTACAATATGTGTCGTTTCATGAAGAAGAATATACATAAGTCCCGTATATTCTTTTCCGCAATTCACTTCTATTCGGTGCTCGGGATTGCTTATAAAACAGGTGTTCTCCCTGTATGTAAGCCAGTTTGTTAAATCTGATCTTAATACGCTGGGATTTAGTATGAGAACGGTATGTATTTTATTATTCTCGGAAAGTATATAATCTGTAAATCCGCTGCCCAGGAAATTATTTATAAAATATATGCCGACCAGACGTTCTTTCATTACTTTCTTGTGAACTGGCGGAAGCAGCCTTAGGTATTCACCGATCATCGACATTTCCTTTTCAGAAGGTTTATAAGCAGTGTAGTCTTTCCGCTCATCATACTTTTTCATGTAATCCAGCAGAAATTCAGGGATGTTACTCACTCTTGAAATGAGCGGTTTTCCGGGATCGAACGAATAACTTTTGATGTTTTTTGAAGGGATATCCAGAACGGCTTTCTTAAAATCCTGCCCGTATGATAAAGTGACAAAAATTAAAAACAGAATCCCAAAATGTAAATGACCTCTAAAATTTCTTCTCATGATCTATACCTTATAAGATATTTTTTAGATGATGCCAATTTAGTATTTGAATCCGAAAATTACAATAAAAACTAAAATAAGAAATCTTTCATACGGAATATTAAAGGCTACTCCATTAATACCAGGACAATCCAAAAGTGTCATTCCCGTTTTCGTGTGTGTTGCACAAGTCCCATTGTCGAAGGTGAATAACAC
>JBHPGK010000065.1:0-15749 GCA_042570605.1 Candidatus Zhuqueibacterota bacterium | reverse complement strand
GTATTCCACCTTCTGCAGAACGATCTGTTTTTTGCTGCTCCTGCTCATCAGGCTGAATGTTATCATTGGGAGCAGTATTAATGCGATGCTCAGCGAAACCAGCAGTGTTGAAATAATTGAAACACCGATATTTCGCCCCATCAGTCTCACCAGAGGGTCGGTCGAAAACAGGAACGGGAGAAATACCGTTACGGTGGTGAGCGTTGCCGCCGTGACGGACCGCCAGACCTCCTTTGTTCCGTTAATTACAGATGTTCTAAGGTCTCTTTTAAGAGATAAATGCCTGTAGATATTTTCAAGTACAACAACACTGTTGTCAAGGAGCATCCCTATTGCCAGTACCATTCCTACAAGTGTCAGGCTGTTTAAAGTTATATCAAATGCATAGAAAAAATTGAATGCGACCAGTATCGATACGGGTATGGAAAGCAGGATAGTGATCACCAGCCTCAGGTTTCTCATAAAGAACCAGAGTATGACAACAGCGAACAATCCGCCGAAAATTGCAAGCTTCATGATCAGGTTGATATTGGCTTCCATTTCCTCGGCTGTATCGGTCTGAACAACTATCTCGATATCCTTGTGTTTCAATTCCGCGTTCAGCAGGTCGATCATTTCATGGGAACTATGCGACAGGTCTATCAGGTTGGTGCTCGCATCCCTGATAAGCTGTACAATAACCGCATCTTTTCCATTTACTCGGCTTATTGTGGTCGGTTCCTGTGCGCCGAAAGTTATTGTTGCTATATCCCTGAGAAAAACAGGACCCCTTGTATTGACCACTATGTCCTTTAATTTCTGAACATCATCGAACTCCGAGCTCAGGTTAACGAAATAATGCTTATTCCTGGTATAGGCATGACCGACAAAGGTTTTTGCCCTGCTGCTTCTTGCTATCAGGTTTCGAATCCTCGAGGGAGTCAGGTTATACGCTTCCGCCGCATCCGGGTCCAGTGTTATCTCAACTGCCTCAACCTGTCCTCCGGTCACCTCCACATTGGAAACACCGTCAATGCTTTCGAGCCTGTCCACAATGTCATTATCGATTATCGACCTGACCCTTTCCAGACCGCCTCCTCCGCGCACCTGAAGCCTCATGAACATATTTGAAAGCCTGTCTGTATCAACTTTTGTGAGACTTACGTTAAATTCTTCAGGTATAGAATAACTTATCTCGTTCAGCCTTTCCTGAAGTTTTATAAAAGTGTAGTCAATATTGACATCACTATTAAAATAAGCATATATAGTGGCGCTTGATCCGCGTCTCATCTGTATTGTGGATTCAATTTCGCTTATACCCTCGACAGTGCCTATGACACCCTCAACGGGGATAACAGCCTGTTTTTCGAAATATTCGGGATTCATATCAGCCGAGCTGTTTATCCGTACAATAAGGTAGGGGGAGTCCACCTCAGGCATCATCTCAAGCGAAAGTTGATTATACGATATGAGCCCGAGCAGTGAGAGACCCAGAAACAGCATGCTCACAAGAACTCTTCTATTTATTACAAAATTCAGGAAATTCATAAGCTTATGTGTTCCATTATTGTTTTAATTAATCTGTATTTACTTTTCTGAAAGAGATCATTTCACCGAACCTGTCCATAACCGAATATACACACGGTATAACGACAAGCGTAAGAAAAGTAGCCGTAACCAGACCGCCGATCACTGCAAGCGCCATCGGTGAACGTAATGACGCTCCTTCACCGAAACCTATTGTTAAAGGAAACAGTGCAAGGATAGTGGTCAAGCTTGTCATTATGATCGGGCGTATACGGCGCTGACCTGCCATTATTATTGCCCTGTCACGCGGCAGACCTTCTTTTTTAAGCTGATTTATCGCATCTACAAATATGATCGAGTCGTTCACAGCAATTCCGACAAGCATGATTATTCCGATATATGCCATAATGTTTAATGCTTTTCCGACAATAAGGAATATCAGTATTGCCCCGACAATTGCCAGCGGTATTGACAGGATGATCACAAACGGATGAATAAGCGATTCAAACTGTGATGCAAGCACCATGTAAACAAGAATAAGCGATAATATCAGTGCGAATTTTAAATTATCAAAAGCTTCACGTCTCTGCTGTTCCTCGCCGGAAATTTCCGTTTTATAATCAGGCGGCAGCTCGATTTCACCGATCGTATTATCCAGTTTTCTGACTACCCGGTCAAGGGGATAACCCCCTTTGATATTTGCGGTGACCCTGCCTGTCCTTACCTGGTTTTTCCTGATTATTGACATGGGAGCCCGTGATTCTTTTATATCGGCGATGGATGACAGAATCACCTTTTTTGTGCCGCTTGTGATAAATATATTCTCGACGTCGCTTACACTCATCCGGGGCAGTTTTATCGTGATATCCATAAGCTCGCCTTCATTGTCCCATTCCCCGGATTCCGCTCCCAGCAGCATATTTTCAAGCTGCGAGTTCAGATTGTCGATGTTGATATTCTCAATGCCCGCTCTTATCGGATCGAGCACTATGTCTATTTCCGGTCTGCCTTCATCAAAACTTGTCTCGATGTTGTAGAGCTCAGTATAAGCCGACAGCTTTTCCTTTATTTGGTCGGTCAGACCCTGAAGGACATCGAGGTCTTCACCCATAACTTCAATTGTCAAAGGTGCTGTATCGGTACCTACCGTCAGCTCAAGTGCGGTCTGTTCCTGGTAGATGCTCGATTCAAGGTCGGGAATAATTGAAAGAATTGTGTTTAACTGACCGAATACATAATCAATATCAGCATTCGAATCTTTTTTTAATATCAGTTTAACCGTAGCGGTGTTCTCATCCTGGAAAACCGTCCCGGTTATTCCTCCGACGTCCGTATATCCTGATATACTGTACAGGGTTTCTATATTATCTCCGAAAACCTCAATTATATTATTTTCGATCCCGGAAACTGTGTTTGAAGTACGGTAAAGTTCTGTCCCCTGAGGCAGATTTATATCTATTGTATATTCATTAGTATCCGTTTTCGGTATAAATTCGCTGCCAATAAAAGGCAGAATTAAAATTGATCCCGTTACCAGTACTGCGGCAATTAATATAACAAGCCATTTTTTAGGTAGAACAGCTTCAAGAAAGTTTGCATAACGGGGGAATTTTATTGATTTCAAATCTTCCTTTTTTATTTCTCTTTTCTTGAGAATTCTTGAGCTTAACATCGGGATTACGAGTATAGCTACGAGCAGAGAAGAGAGCAGCGAGAATGCGACCGTCCATGCCTGGTCCTTGAAAAGTTCTCCTGCAGAACCGTGAAGGTATACGATAGGAAGGAAAACCACGATCGTTGTTAAAGTAGATGCAGTAATTGCACCGCCGACCTGGCTTGTGCCCGTAATTGAAGCGTCCTTTAAAGACTTTCCCTCTTCAAGGTTCCTGAATATGTTCTCCATTACAACAATTGCATTATCAACAAGCATACCGGCACCGAGTGCAAGCCCTCCGAGTGTCATGATGTTCAGTGTCAATCCGTTGAAATACATTAAATTGAACGTCGCAACTATTGATATCGGTATTGCCGTACTGATGATTGCCGTTGCTCCGATCCTTCTTAAAAATACAAACAGTATAATTACTGCTAAAATAATTCCGTAAAGAAGGGTCTGCTGAACCTCATCGATAGCTGTTATAATGAAGTCACCCTGGTTATCTATAATTGTAATATTATATCCCGGCAGATTTTTCTCGATCTCCTTTATGGAGCCCATGAATTCCCTGACCGCTCTGACCGTATTGTATTTCGTTTCTTTGTAAACAGCAAGAGCCATGCAGCGGTTCTGATTAATATGGACTATGTTGTCGGGGATTTTGTTTTGATATTTAATTTCTGCAATGTCATTCAGGAATACAGGGACTTTATCCTGTACAAGGGAAGACTGAACCTCCTCAGCAGGAACGGAAGGCTCGGTATAGGCAACGATCACTTTCTTAATATCATCCAGTGATTTGAATTCACTTATCCCCTTGATGATATATTTCGTCCCCATTTCGGTAATTGATCCGCTCGATATGTTCCTGTTATATTCGTTTATCTTGCCGGTGATCTCTGAAGGTGTCAGTCCGAAAGCTTCCATCACATACGGGTTTGTCTCGATGATAACTTCCTTTTTTTCATCCCCGAGGAGTTTTACATCTGCGATACCCTCAAGTCTTATCAGTTCATTTCTGATGTAGGATTCTGCTGTTTTCCGGAGTTCGTCCATATCGGTAATATCAGGATGCGAAAATCCCAGGAGCAGGATGGGGGTAGCATTCGGATCGTACTGGGATATTATCAGGTCTTCAACTTCGGGGATCTGTTTGAAATCAGACAGAGTTTTCTGAATATCAAGAAATGCCTCATCCATATTTGTATTCCAGGCGTATTCTACAGCTATCAAAGCTGCTCCGACCTGTGAAGTTGATGATATCCTGATCACATTTTTTAATCTGAATGCGCTTGCTTCTATATTTTTGACGAACTGTCTTTCTATCTCTTCAGGGGGCTGTTCACCCGTTTTAAGCTCCACAAAGATTCGCGGATTGTTCATATCGGGAAAAAGGTCCATCCCCAGTTTGTTAAAGGAAATTATTCCCAGAAGAAGCACAGCGAACACAAGCATGAGTATGGTTATCGGGTATTCTACAGCAAATTTTACTACTTTTTTCATCTTTGTCCCTCTTGAGAAATTCTCACTTTTGAACCGTTGACCAGGGTCTCATATCCGCTTATAACAAGGCGGTCATTATTTGCCAGCCCTTCTGTTACCTCTATTTCGTTCGGATTCTCCAGCCCTGTCTGGATCCTTCTTTCACGGGCATAACCCTGAGATACTACAAATACTGTTTTCCGGTTCCTGCGTGTTAAGATCACATCCTTTGATATTACGATCACATTATCCTTCTTTTCCGTAACTATATCGACAGTTACAAACATTCCGGGTCTTAATAAAAGATCAGAATTGTCTATATTAACGGCTGCTTTAAACGTTCTTGTGACCGCATCCAGGGTAGGGGAGACCTGATTTATTTTGCCGCTGAGTTCTTTATCAGGGTACTGGTAGTTGCTTATCCTGACAGGCTGTTCCGATTTAATAACTCCCAGTATTTTCCCGGGGAGATTGATTTCCATTACGAGGGTGCTGAAATTCATGATATTTACAATTTCGGAGTTGGCAGGAACTTTTATACCTTTTGTATAATAAGGCATATTAACAATTATCCCATCAAACGGTGCCTGTATCTTGAGTTTGGATAATTGAATTATTGCGTTATCATAAGCGTATTTTGCATCAACATAGGATTTTTCCGCATTCTTGACATCCCGCAGAGTAACGCCTCCCTTTTCATGTAAAGACTGCTGTTTTTCAAATTCTCTCTGCGTATTTTCAAGATTGAGTTTATGAGATTCGATCTTTATGTTGGTTTCCTGTTCGGGATTGTCCAGGTACACTATTACCTGTTCCTTTTTTACTCTGTTTCCAAGAGCAAAAGGCTTTTTTGTATCCGGGTTAACGGCTATCCTGTAATATCCCTGCGATTCTGATTTCATAACCGCTTCCTGTGCCGAATAGACCGTCCCTGTCGCAACCACATATTCTTCGATCGATTTAGCTGCAACCTCCTCCACTTCAACCGGAACTTCAATACTCGACTCCACGCGTGTGTCGGGGCTGCTGCATGCTAATGCTAAAAACATTAAACTGATGATGATTAAAAATATACGTTTCATTGTTCTTCCTGCTTTTTATTGTATGTTATTTATTTTCCTTTATAGTCTTTTTTTTTATTTAAAAAACTCAAAATTTATTTTCTCTCAATATCCTGAAATACAGGTACATTGTTAACAAAATCAAATAACGACTGGACCTTCAGATCAAGAAGCACAAGTTTATAATCGACCAGAGCAGCAATAAACTGCGTCTTTTTCTGGGAAAGCTGCGCCTGAAAAAGTGAAAGATCCATGCTCGTCAGATCTCCGTATTCATACCTCTCAAGGTTGATCTCGAAAGTCAATTGTGCATTTCTTACATTCTGTCTTGCTATTTCTATCTGCAGCTCAAGATTTTTAAGCTGACGGAATGTCTTTCTTATCTCGATATTGATGTTGGTAATTTCGTCATCATATGTTAACTGCTGTCTTTTTATTGTCGCTTCGGAAGCCTTGATCCTTGATTTCTTTTCTCCCCAGTCGAATAAAGGTATTTCTATCGACAGACCGATAGACTGGTTTTTATTTGCTTTGTCATAAACGTCACCTAACTGCTCATGTGTTCCGACGAGACCATAAGTTAGGCTGACCGTTCCTTTGAACTCATTTCTCGCCGCAGTACGGATAAGGTCTATCTGTGCATTTTCAATGTCGATCTGGTACTGCTCGAGTTCTCTTCTGTTTTGCAGCCCGCTTTCAATAGCCTTTGTCAAACTAACCTCAATTACTTTAAATGAAGTATCGGCATCAACAGAGATACCATCTGTAAGCGGGAGACCTATTAACTGCTTCAGGTCATCATACGAGTTTTCAAGAGTGACCTTGGCATTCTGCACGCTTGACTGGCTGCTCAGGAGGTTCAGTTCCGCCTGGTACAGTTCTTCCTTTGCAGTTATTTCCGCTTCAACCTTTTTCTTGATTATATCGTAGCTGGTTTCCTGGTTTTTTAACTCTTCGGCGGCTATGTCAACGTTCAGTTTGTTCTCATAAACCCTGTAAAAATACTGGGCTACAAGCCTTTCTATCTGCAGTTCCTGTATAGCGTAAGTCAATTGAGTTTTCTCGAGGTCTAATTCCAGCTCTTTCATTTCCAGTTTGATCTCATTATGAGTGAAGATCGGCTGGCTGAAACTCAGGTATAAGTTGTTTGAATACTGCTTGTTGCGGACATCCTGGTAATCGCTGTAGGAATCCTGCCAGGACAACCTGTTTATTAAAGAGACCGTTCCGCCGGTATATTTTATCGGCTGTGATATCCTGAATGTACTAATTGACTCTTTTGTCTCACCGGAGATCCATGCTGATAAATTTTTGTTGAATGCCAGGTCCTTCGAATAAGAAAACGGATTAACAGTCAGGCTGAAATTAGACTTATTGGCTGCCTGCTGTGCTTTTAATAATTCGCGGTTTCTTTCAAGGTCGAGCCTTGTCCTTTTGATGTCCGGACTGTTGGACATAGCAAGTTCAACAGCCCTGTCAAGCGTAAGCCTGACCTGCCCGTAGGTCTGAACCTGCAGGAAAAACATTATCACCGGAACAACCAGTAAAAAAACTGCTGTTTTTTTAAATTTCATTTTCCGTTTCATCAAAAAAATTCTCCTAATTTATTTTATTTATTCCCGTACTGTCCATCTGACGGCATCGGCAACAACCATGCGTCCTTTTGATTCGTCCGTAAGTTCAACAGAAGCGCGTCCTTTTGAAAAATAAAATGTGCCAAGCAGAAACCACCCGTCCTCAGCATTAGACATGTCCAGAGTTATTTCTTCAGTACCGTCATCATGATTTATAATAAAATGAAAATCCTGCAGCGTGCTCTCACGCTGTCTCCCCTGCTGTCCGCCTCTATCTCTGCCTCCTCTCATTCCGAAACCACCTCTTCTTCCCCCGGAAAGATAAAAGTAAACGTCGTATAAACCCCGCTCCGGCATCTGTGCATTCCATGAAACTTTGTTATTCCCTTTACCGGCTTTAATAAAATGTGCACTCAGCCTGTATGTTCCGTAATAATTCCCGCCAATGGTTGACTTCCATTTTTTCGGAAAATTCCTGAACCGCATACTTATATACTCTTCATCATCCTCTGCGGCTCTGTTCAAAAAGTTCATCAGGAAACTGCTTTTTGCTTGTGATTCTATCCTGAACCCGGGATCTTCGTTATCAACGATAATTGAACTTTTCCGGGTACCTTCATCTATACTGAGAACAATTTCACCCTCGAAGGGTATGGCATTCTCTTTAAGTTCCATGTTTTGAAAATTCATGGTGATCATCGAAGGTAAATTTTTTGATGTAAATGTGTTTATTGTCATCATAAACGGCTGGTTGTCAAGAATGATACCTACTTTTTTATTCTGATTTCCGCTGAGCCGGATCACTTTCACACCTTCAGGCTCAAAAGGCATTCTGCCGCCTCCCATTCTGCCGCCTCCTCCACCTCGACTGCCGCCCCTTGTTCTGAACTCTACTTTAACCATACCGTCAATGGGTTCAATATTTTTAATGTCAAAAAATACCTGGTAGCGTGTCTGGTTATTATCAAGGATCTCGTAACTCTCGAGGTTGCTGACAACATATGCGGGCAGGTTTTTCTCATTCATCCATGCGTCAAAATGCTGCTCGAGATTATCACCAAACCTCTCTTCAAACTTGTCCAGGAAATCTTCAACCGGATTATCATTTAAATAGATGGAATCAAGATATTCCTTCAGAAAAGCTTCAAAATCTCCGGTGTCTTTTTTGCCCTGTATTATTGAAAAAAGATATGAGCTTTTCAGTTTAATTATCTCGTTAAAATTTTCAACCAGATCCGGATCTGCAAGTATTTCCTTTAGTGAATTCTCCGTCAAAGCGAAATTTGCACGGTCCTGGTCCGACAGGTCAGTGAAAAATCTTCTGAACATATTTGACTGTTCTTCAACTTTGCCTATCAGGTAATACTCAATAACAGTATTAAACATCGGCCAGCGTTCTGACGAGAAGTGCCTGGTATATGTGTAATAAAGAGGGAACACAGAATAATCTGATGAACTTTCCTGACTGGAAATTGTATTTAATGCTCTCCCTGTGTTTGTGCCTTGCTGCATCCTCTGCATCATCATGTTGCCCATCGATTGTGAACCGGATTCAAGGAATGTGTTTTCTATAAACCTCTGAAGCAGCATGCTCTGCATCTGTTCCGGGGACATCTCAAACCGTCTGCCGCCTCTGTCTCCGCCTCTGCCTCTCATCCTGCCGAAGAAACTCAGGAATGTTTTGAAATCTGCATTTGATAAAGATATCGCCATTTCCGGCAGAAGCACATGTTCGGGCAGAGTGGTTTCCATGCTCTGCGTCTGGTAGCGGCGGTATGCATAAAAATGAATTGGTGTTTCAATTATCGAAAATCGATTATATGGGTATTTTAATTCAAGCCTGTTCTCAAAATTTGCTTTTGAATCCTTTATGGTCTTTTCAAGTTCTTCGCCTATCTGGTCGAAATATTTTGAAAAATAATCATGTCCTTTTTTGATATAAAGTGAATATGTGACGCTGTCAATTGTGATGGATTTGCTCTCATAATTACCAATTACCAGTGATATGCTCGGCAGGGGAGTTTCGGGTGAAATTTCAAATTCACCGGGTTTTGTTTCCTGGATATTTCCCTGTGATATCGCCTGCAGAGATTTCTTTGTTTTTACTTTTAGATCAAATTTGATAAAATCCATCCTGTTAGTGCCGGAGTAAATATTTCCTCCGTCCGCACCCGGTTTCGGATACCAGTTAGTCTCCGGAGTAAGCAGCACATATTCAGGCGTAAGGAAGCTGTAATTCTTGCCCAGGTTATAAAATGAAAGACGGTTGCTCTGAATTCTCAATTCAGCATCGATCGCAGGATAACAGGCATCCTCATTTATATTTCCGCTGTATTGGATGGTGATCGATCCAGTGTCACCCGGTTTTAGTGGAGAAACAGGCTGTATGGATATTAAATGAGCATCCCGCTCAAATTTAAGATCTCCACTCTTATCCGTTATTTTGGAAATTTTAAGACCGGGATTCAGGCTGAAAATGAGTTTGTCTATACCGGCTGCAGTCTGATTGGAATATTCTAATTTTGATGTCACTTCAATTAATTGCCCGGTGTGATTAATGTCAAGGCTGCAGGATTGTATGGATACAACGGGAGAATTTTCGTATTCTTTTTTCAAATCAAGAATAGTAGTGCGGATATCGTTTCCTGAATTGATCTTTGTAATATAATTGTTACCAAGGGAAATTGCCCCCGCGGCGCATAAGATCAGAAGAACAAAAGACACCCGGTTCATCGTCCTGGACTGGGGCAGCCTCTTCAGCATCAGTGCTGCTGCAAAGATCAGTGCCGCTCCAAAAAGAAAATATATTCCCCGCTGGCTCAAAATTTCGGTGAAATTGCTGAATCCGGTGAAATCCGAATACATTAAAGGCATGTAAAACCCTGTGAAATCAAATAAATGGTTCAGTTTCTGGCTGAGAAAAAGTATAGCAATAGAACAATAGCTTAGTAACAATATGAATGTAACAGCCTGGCTTTTTATCAGGATCATCACAAAAAAAGTAAGACCGATTATAAAGACAATAGTCGGAAGACTGATGATAAGCGGATAAAGCAGGTATACTTCCGGTACAAGACTTGTCTCAACAAAAAAGTAATTGAAAATGAATGCGATCAGAAGTACAATTATATTCAGTGCCGTAAATACAAAAAATATACCGACCACTTTACCAAAAACATAGTCCACATTTGTCATTGAACGTATATATATAACTTCTGTTGTATCCAGCTTGTAGTCATATTTCAAAAAATCAGAAGCCATGATCATACAGATCACTGACTGGATAATGCTGAAAAGCAGTATATTCAGATAGGGTATGCTGGACGGAATACCGAAATACATCCACCTTGAAGTGGTTGGCAGCATAAAAAGGGCAACATTTATGAATATCAATGCTAAAAGCGAGATCAGCAGGAATATCCTGAAAAACCAGCTTCTGAATAAAGTTCTTGCCTCGTATATGGCAATTGTTTTAATTTTTCCTAAAGAGATCATTTTATTTCAATGCTCCATTAAAATTGTTATTTCCAAAAATCATCTTTTGACCACTGTTCCCCAAGTTTATGCTCGAGGAAGTGCACATAAGCGTGCTCGAGGTTGGGTTCAACAGGTGTCCCTTTATAATCTTTCAGATCATCGGCAACAACCTGGACCTCCCAGCCGCTGTATCCCCTGACAGTGGAGATAACAGGGTACTTTTCTTTTAATGATACCAATTGAAAATCATCCGCATTAACGAGCCAGACGTGCCCGCGGGTCTCATCTATCAGTTTTGCAGGAGAGTCGTTGTAAACAAGGCTTCCCTTATTCAGCATTGCCATCTGGCTGCAGGAACTGGATATGTCACCCACAATGTGTGTCGATAGAATAATTATAATATCCTTCCTGCTCATTACTGTCATAAGGTTCCTGAAACGCAGCCTCTCCTCCGGGTCAAGACCCGTTGTCGGTTCGTCAATGATCAGGATCTTTGGATCTCCGATCAGTGCCTGGGCGATCCCGAGACGCCGTTTCATACCGCCGGACAGTTTATTTGCTCTGCGGTCACGGACCTCGTAAAGTCCAACGATCTCAAGCATTTTTTCTATCCGGTTTTTTCTATCTTTCGTATTCTTTACTCCTGCAAGAAGAGCGGAATATTCAAGAAATTCCCAGGCGGATAATCTTGAAAATGTACTGAAATTCTGCGGAAGATAACCTAAAATTGACCGGATCTCCTTTCGGTGTTTCCGTATATCGTATTTATCGATCTTAACTTCACCTTCGGTCGGCTCTATAAGTGTTACCAGTATACGCATTAAGGTCGTTTTCCCGGCACCGTTTGGTCCTAATAGACCGAAAATTCCGCTTTCAATTTCCATGTTTACATCTCGGAGCGCCTGAACACCGTGATTATATCTTTTACTTAATCCTTTTATGCTTATTTTCATTTGTTTGTCAGCCTAAAATTTTATTGTTTTTTGTTTTCACTTATTAGACAGATACGAGTATATTTATCTTCCCGTAAATTTGATATTTGACAGTATTTTTCATTTTTTAAATGGAAACATAAAAAGGCAATTAAATTTGAGTGATAATATTAGAAGTATGTATTAAAAAGCCTGGGAAAATGATTTTTACACTATTTATGTTTTGAATTGCCTTCAGGCGGTTTTCTGCCGCGCTTGTTACCCGGTCTCCCTCTTCTCCCTCTTTCTCGCATTTCCTGTAACTTTTGTTCCAGGAGTGTGTTTTGTTCCGGAGTTAATACTGAAGACAGCTCAGTTCTCATCGAATCACTATTTGCTTCAAAATCAGTCCTGCTTTTTCCGCGGATCTCGGAAAGCCTGACTGAATACTTTTCGAGGATTTCCCTGACCTTTATCAACTGGATTTCATCAGGTTGAACTGTTTCAATAATAAATTCAGTGAAACCGCCTCTCTGCCGCATTTCATTAATGCGGGATATCCGCCTTTTATGAAATGCTCCATTTATCAATGCACCAACAATAATTCCTACAACAAAAGTTGTAATGAACATTGCAGTGATCTTTGTTTTAACAGTCATGGTTTACCTCTTAATTTAACGCAAAAACCGGTTCAATTATTTCTTCATAAGTTATCTCGGGAATACCAAACAGACCCGTTACCGTTATCTGGCCTGTCTGTATAAAGTTGTATGCTATTAGAAGTATTACGGCAGCTGCACCTATTAATGCCAGCCTCCGGAAAATAAATTCTGCTATTCTGTCGATGTGGTTTGTTTTTACATACCCGTTTTTCGCCGATTCGATCTTGTTCATTATTTTCTCCGTAAAGAACGGAGAGAATTCCTTTTCAGACGCACCTGAAACCAGAGACCTAAGATTCATTATTTTTTCCTTTTCAGACCTGAGTTCTTCTGATCCCTGAAGGGCATCGGAAAGTGTCTTCTCTTCATCTTCTGTCAGTGAACCATCGAATGATCTGTATAAAAGCTTAATAAGCTTTTTGTTCATATTTCCCCCTGTAAATGATCTTTTAAAATAACTTTCAATTTTTTTTGAGCACGGGCAAGCCTCGAAAACACAGTGCCTACCGGGATCCCGAGAATATTTGCTGTCTCATCAGGTGTATATCCAGAGATCAGCCTTAGTACAATTACCGACCTGAACTCAGGTGCAAGTTTATGTATCGCCTGCTGTACAATGCTTTTTGTCTCCTTACGGTCAAATTCCTCGTCTTCAGTTCCGATCCTTGATTCATCTTCTTCCGTGATCCCCGGGAAGATCCACATTCTTCTTTTCCTTCGTTTCAGTTCATTTAATGACAGATTAATGGCTATTCTTGTTAAATATGTCCCGACACCTGATTCACCGCGGAATTTTTTCAGACTGTTGTAAAACCTTATAAAGGTTTCCTGACCGACATCATCGGCTTCCGGACACCGGCCCAGCATTCCGATTACTGTGGAGGCTACTAAAGATTCATACCGGTTTACTATTTCCCTGAAAGCCTCATTATCACCCTCACGCGCCTCTGAAATGAGTTCTTCATCGGTTTTAGCCAATAATCCTCCTAACTGTTAGACAATATAACAGTTGAAATCTTCCCGTTTTGAAATCAAAACCGGTTTAAACAAAAAATTTGACCTTAATAATATAAAAAGCCTAGCTGAAAAAGCAAAGTAAAAGGTGAGTTAACAATTTTGGTTTCTGAGATATTGTTCTTTTAAAAAGATTGTTGGAGTATTACTATTCTATAAATAAAATTGGCGAAGGAGGGGGCACCTTCGCCAATTGTAACTTATTGTGTAGGAAAATAATTTATGAAACAGGGGGTGGTGTTTTTTTCTCAGGTGTACCGCGCAGAAATCCTATGCTCAGCAGTATCAGTGATACCATGAAAGATAATCCTCCAATCATTCCTATGGTGTTAAGTATGACATTACGTTCAAATATAGCGATAAGATTCGAAAGGTATTCAATTCCGCTCACAATGATCAATATACCGGCGAATTTTAATATTATTCTTTCTTTTAATAACAGAATTCCGAAGATCATTGTAGGAATACTCAGAAAAATAAACGGTATAGATAAAAATTCCCTTGCCGGATTAACTTCCCCGTGCAGCATCGTTTTTAATATACCTGAAATTAGGCTCTGGTATTCCGGGTTTTTGTACAGCTCTAAAAGATAAGGGACCAGGAATGCACTTAAGCTGAATACTGCCACAGCAAACACTGCAAATGCAGGAATAAATACAAAGCCTATGGCACACCATTCGGGAGCTCTGTTTTTAAAGTAAAGGTATAGGCTTACATAAAGTGCAACTAACAGGAAATTCAAAATAAATGAAAATAGAAAATTGAATTTTTGATTCAATTGATCTGCAGTCCTCTGGTTTACCAGATCTTCAACAGTCTCGATCTGACCGTCACTCCCCGGGAAAAGAATTCCGAACAGGATCCAGACTAATAGAAAAATTATCGTAGCCAGGGAAATTTTTCCGATAAATTTTGCGTCCATAAAAGCACCTCCTAAATTGGATTTTTTATTCAAAAATACGAAATATGGAGGTATTTAGTTGTGGTGAATTGACGAACTATACTGAATAGTGGATAAATCCGGTATTCAGATTGACGAAAACAGGCGTCAGCAGGCAGTAAAAACTGTCTATAGCAACTTGGAAAGACATTTCAGTCGACGTTAAGACGTCATTTTGAATGTATAAGTTAAAATAAATGCGGTTGTGAAAATGTTGTATTATTGTTTATGTAATTAGTGTCTTCTTTAAGTTCTTTATTAGACACCGCTTTATTTGCCAATTCGTCACAGCGTTCATTTTCTCTTATACCGGAGTGACCTTTTATCCATTCAAATTTCACTTTGTGTTTCGTACACAAATTAAGGAGTTTTTCCCAGAGGTCAACATTTTCAGCTTTATCTTTTTTATTTCTTTTCCAATTCTGAGCTTCCCATTTTCTTACCCATCCTTTTTCCATACTATCTGCAATATATCTGGAGTCGGTATATATTACTACGGAATAACTGTATTTTAATGTTTGCAGTCCGGCAATACATGCCATTAATTCCATTCTATTGTTTGTGGTTAATTTGTAACCTTCAGATATCTCTTTTTTTTCACCTGTATGTATAAGTACTGCGCCATATCCGCCCGGACCCGGATTACCCCGTGCAGTATAAATTATTACTTTTTTCATCATTTTAGTCCATTAAATCCTGATTATAATTTAAAAAAAATTGATTAACACTCACTCCGGGTAAATCTGCAGGTTTTTACCCATTGAGGTGTTCTTTCACCTCAACGATCCTGAAACAAAAAGATATTAAACCTTCTATTTAGCATGTTTATATACTTTTCCCTCTTTCATTACGAATTTTACATCTTTTAATGTCTTAATATTTTCGAGCGGATTTTCCGGAGTTGCAATTATATCCGCTATCATCCTTTCTTTAAGCAGTCCCCGCTGCCTGTTAATCTCGAGCATTTTAGCGGCATTAACAGTAAACGCCCTTAAGATATCCGCCGCTGGGATCTTAGCTTCAATCCATGTGTCGATCAGCGTCAGGACAGCCGAACCCCTTGTATGCCCGGGCACTTCGGCGAACACATCCGATCCGAATGCCATTTTGACCCCTATCTTATGAGCACGCTTAAGACGGTGTACGGTCATTCGGTATAATTGCGGTATTCCCAGTACATTAAGGATGTCTTTGGAAAAATCCGTTCCACAAAGCCATATATCTTTATCTTTAGCCAGTTGAAGAGTTTCATCGCTCATAATAAACGCATGCTCAAGTGAAGCGACTCCGCCGTTTATTGCATTTAAAGTCCCCCGCTCATTTATGCTGTGTGAGCATACTTTGACGCCTGCATTTGCCGCCTCCTTTACAATGAAAGCTATATCCTCACTGGTATAATAATACCGCTGGTCATCAACTACGATCTTGATCCAGTCTGCACCAAAATGCAGGTTCTGCCTTATCG
>JBHPGK010000064.1:0-15811 GCA_042570605.1 Candidatus Zhuqueibacterota bacterium | reverse complement strand
ACATAGGCGGCTTTAGCCGTCTTTTGGCATTCAGCGTGGGCATTTATGCCCTCGCTATATTTATGAAGCGACTACAAAAACGAGTTGTGAAAAACACACGCACAAAAACAAGTGTGTCTCGACTTATTATTACAAAGACCAAAAAGCCCAAAAGTGTCATTCCCGTGAAAACGGGAATCCAGAGGAGGGAATGGATGAGAAAATTAAATTTCAGTTTCCACTACATTTTACTTCGGGAAAAGGAATCGGGAATCTCAAGGTATAAATGCGAGACGGTAAACCTCCTCGCTTAATGCGGATAACCCCCATAAATGGGGCTATCCTAAAAGGCCATAATATGTAATGCGTATAAATAGACAGACTAAAAGTCTGTCCTACGGTGAATGTGAATGTCCTTAGTAGGTCAGACTTTCAGTCTGACAATCTTTTTTAACAGCAAACATAGGCGGCTTTAGCCGTCTTTTGGCATTCAGCGTGGGCATTTATGCCCTCGCCATAATAAAGGAGTAATCGTATGAAAAATAACCACATTGTTTTAATACTTTTATTATCAACGGTCCTGCTTTTCCTCTTCTGCACCGAAGATAACAATTTTCCGGTCCTGAAAGGAAAATACCTCGGTCAAAAGCCCCCGGGCATGACACCAAATATCTTTGCACCGGGGATAATATCGACCGGGTATCACGACGGCAGTATTACTTTTTCGCCCGACGGGACGGAGCTCTTCTACCATTTCGGCAAACTTGACAGGATGGTCATACTGTACATGAAACAGGAGGGAGGCAGGTGGACTGCTCCGCAGGTGGCGTCATTCTCAGGAAAATACAGGGACGGAGAACCGCATTTCTCGTATGACGGAAGCAAGCTTCTCTTCCGGTCAACCAGGCCGCCGGGTGGAATAGGTGAACCGATGGAATACCCGGATATCTGGTTCGTGGAGAGGAGCGGGGACGGCTGGGGTGAACCAAAAAATGCCGGTCCTCTTATCAATACCGCCGCTTACGACCTTTACCCGACAATATCTAAATCCGGTGACCTGTATTTTGCATCTGACCGTGACGGAGGGTGGGATATATATACGGCTAAACATGTTAATGGTGAGCTTGCCGAACCAAAAAAACTGAGCGGCGCAATTAATTCCGAGTTTGGTGACTGGGATGCGTACCTTGCGCCCGACGAAAGCTATATGATATTCGGTTCGAACGGACGTCCGGACGGGTTAGGTGAGAGTGACCTGTACATCAGCTTCAAAAAAGAAGACGGTACATGGACAAGATCAAAAAACATGGGGAGTCAGATTAATACCTCCTATCGTGAGGTGGACCCGTATATCTCCCCGGACGGGAAATATATCTTCTTCCGCAGTAACCGCAAAGTCCATAAATCCTTTTCAGAATCACCGCTGACTTATGACGATATTATAAAAATCCTCAACAACCCGGGAAATGGAGAAGCGGATATCTACTGGATGGATGCAAGGGTTGTGGAAGGTTTGAGACCTGGGAAATAAATAAAACTGTTTCCCGGTGAATAGGGATATGCACAACATCATTTATTTTTAAATAAAAGAGTTTTTGCCTCTTATATCAATTTTTCCGTTTTTCAGGTAATAAATTCCTTCCTTTACTGCAAAAAGATTTACTTGTTAACTCTCAGAAGTTACATTATTCCAACAATTCACGAAACTTAAAGTGATATTGAATTATAAGCGAAAAAAATGGGATTTTTCATTATTATTGTTTTCCTGACCGGGATCTCTTAATTAATTAAATCAATTATTTTTAAAAACCATTGAAAGGTTAAAAAATGAAGAGAAGAGAATTTTTAGGTAAAGCTGCATTAGCATCTGCTGTAGTTCTTGCAGATGAGACAGCAAAGATTTCAACTACAAAACATGATGAAACTGATCAAAATCTTACTGCTAAATGCAGAGTCACTGTGATCAAAAGAGCTGCATTTCCGGAGTTAGCCAAAAAATACCAAAATGAAGAGGCAAGTCCATGCCCCGATTTCAAGGACGGACAGGAATTTATTATTTCAAATCCCTACAGACATCCGGAAAATTTTTGTCACTGGGCATGGGCAGATATTCGTCCTACTTTAGGTCAAATATATTTCGGCGGAGGTTCAGAGATTGTCTGCTGTACAGACGGTACGCGTCCGGTTTTCTTCTACCTGGAAAGAATTGAAAAATAAATGCGGTACCTTTGCCCTCACTATCAGCGGCTTTTTTATTTTACAGCCTGAGCAAAGGAGCAGCAGCATTACTATTGATTAATTTTAAACAAGGTTGGATGGTTTAAAAAATATTCAACAATTCTCATTCTACTCAGTTCTATTTTCGGTTTTCAGCAGCCTGTCTGCACAGACACAAAGAGAATATACGAAACAATAAAAAAAATCAAAATATCTTGTCTGTAATCAGGGAAGGACAGGGACAGACACCTCCGGAATTTTCAGGCTGAGGGACGGCATGAATCGGCTTTACAGGTCGGATACAGATAATATATTCCTGATCAAGATAAGTAAGTGGTTTTCTCTGTAGAACAATTTCTGAAGTAAAATATACCCCTTGCGTTTCTCAGGATGGTAAATATATCTTCTTCCGCAGCAACAGGCCTGCACATAAACCATATTCAGAATCACCGCTGACGTATGATGATTTAATAAAAATCCTCAACAGTCCGGGAAACGGTGAAGCAGACATCTACTGGATAGATGCGGGGGTAGTTGAAAGTTTGAGAGTGGTAAAATTGAAATAGAACACTACTGTTCAGTAAATTAGGAATAGTACAACATCATACTTATCTGGATTCCTGCCTGCGTGGGTGTTTCCCAACTCCAAAATTGTCACCCTGAACTTGTTACAGGGTCTCCAATTGGAAAGATGAGATGCCGAAACAAGTTCGGCATGACAGTTTCTGTCTTATTGTTATTATTCATGTAGTGTCATTCCCGTGAAAACGGGAATCCAGTTTAAAAATATATACAAAAAATGATTTTGTTTTATACCGATCAATTCTGAAAATAGAAGTATTTTAGATAAAATAATATTTGACTTCGTGTCTACAACTAAAATATCTCAAAAAAATCATTGAATAATTAAAAAATATTTTATTATATTGCATTTTAAAAGATATACTTTAGTTGTTTCTTGAAATAAAATCGGTATTTAATATGATTAGCATTTAAAAATGAGTATAACTCCGATAGAAAAACTTTCGTTGGCTGTTCATCATCAAACACCCGGTACTTATGCATTGTTATTAGGTTCTGGTATCTCAAAATCGGCTCAAATTCCTACAGGTTGGGATATAGTACTGGATTTGATAAAAAAAGTCGCAGCATTAAAAAAAGAAGACACTGGTGATGATCCGGAAAAATGGTTTAAAGATAAATTTGGAAAAGCACCCGAATATTCAAAGTTATTGGATGTGCTAACAAAAACTCAAGAAGAGCGCAAAAACCTACTTAAACCATATTTTGAGCCTACTGAAGAAGAACGCGAAGAAGGTAAAAAACAACCTACTGAAGCCCATAAAGCAATTGCCAGATTAATTAAACTTGGCTATTTTAGAATGATAATAACTACTAACTTTGACCGGTTATTGGATCAAGCGTTAAAAGATGAAGGGATTACGCCGGATGTTGTAATGTATGATGACCAAATTGAAGGTACTGTCCCTTATGTACATTCTCAGTGTTTTATTTTAAAAGTAAATGGCGACTACCTTGATACAAGAATAAAAAATACCGAACAAGAGTTGTCAAAATATTCATCAAAATTAAATAAGTTATTATCTCAAATTTTTGATGATTTCGGTTTAATAATATGCGGCTGGTCTGGAGAGTGGGATAATGCCTTAAGAGATGCAATTATGAAGTCTCCCTTTAGACGCTATTCTTTGTTCTGGTTAAAAAAAGGTGATATTGTTCAGGAAGCTCAAGACTTAATTGATAACAAAAAAGCTGAAGTAATTGAAATTGAAAACGCTGATTCTTTTATTTCAGAGCTCGAGGAAAAACTTACTTCTTTAAAAGAGTTGGATAAACCGCATCCATTGACTGCTGAGATTGCTGTTGAAACAGTAAAAAGATATTTATCTGAAGAAAAGTATGATATTAAATTACATGATTTAATAAATAATGAGATTAGTGGAGTAAAAAACAAATTAGACAATGAAATATTTAATCTGAAAGGGAAACAGATAGACAAAGAATATTTTCAAAAAATCATGTATCAGTGTGAATCATGTGTTGAGAATTTAATGTTAATGATGATGACTATTGCATATTATGATAAAGACAAAAACAGCTATTTAATTAAAGAGTGCATTGAAAAACTGATGAGTTTTGAACATCAAGGCATGGATTTAAGGTATTATCCTGCTCTTTTGGTATTTTATTCATCTGGAATCTCTGCTTTTATTGCGAAAAAATTTGAAAATTTATTCAAAATATTATGTGAACCATTATATTATGATTTTTCTAAAATGAAAAAAATGCCTTGTATTTTCAGATTAAACAGTTGGTATGTATTTGGAGATAATGTTTCAATTATTCCGATTGAAAGAGCTGAAAAAAAATACTCTCCGTTGAGTAACTACTTACTAAGTATAATGAATCATAAGTTTATTAAAATTGAATATATTTCATCTACTGATTTTAAAGAGAAATATTTAATTATTGAATATTTTTATACCTTAATATACATGGATATTTTAAATAAAGATTTTGGACCAATTGGTTTATATATAAGTGAGTTTGCTGATAAATTACATTTCGGTGAAACTTCTATTCTAGATGAATTCTTACAAAATTATTTAGAAAATGAAAACTCTGAATTATTATTATCCGGATTTTTCAATAAATCAATTGAAAGAGTTAAAAATATAAATGAGAAATTAAAAGCGCTCTTGAGAAAAGAGAGCCTAAAGGTTATTTAAATTATTTATGCATGAAAAAATTAGTACACTAAAGTTTATTTCTTATACACGGTGAATTGATTAACAATGAAATGTCTCGATGGTAAAACTCTTGAAGCATTAGCAAAATTAATTTGTGGCGATAATGGGCCTTATTACAGGAAAGGAACTGAAATTGCAGATTTTTTTATTAATGCGGGTTTAAAAATTCATAAAGTCGGAAATTTAAGTAGAAATTATTGGGCAATTGAGCAATTAAAAATTTATAATAATGAAAAAAATTCCCTCAAATATATTATTGAACGAATTGCTTATCCAAAGGAGTATGCTGATAAGCCAGAGGCTTTCAAAGAAATATTAGAGAAACTTAACCAAATACTCACTCTAGAAGGTTATAAAATAATAATGGAAGGAATTACTCCTAAAATAATTGAAATCTCTGCTTCAATTCCGGAGTTTGAACATAAAAAAATCCATTATGTAAATATAATTCCAGATTTTGAGAAAATTACTAATGAATCTACACTTTCTCTTATATTAACAGAGAGATGGAAAGAGATAATTAAATCTTTAGAATCTTCTGCTCATTTGTCTGCTATTATATTGATGGGTAGTATGCTGGAAGGAGTATTATTTGCGGTTGTTTCTCAAAACCAAGAAAATGCCAACAAAGTAGAGAGTGCTCCAAAAGATAGATCAGGTAAAGTAAAACCATTTAATGACTGGACGCTAGAAAATCTTATTAATGTATGTGTAGATTGTGGCTGGTTAAAACACGATCGAAAAGATTTCAACCATACTTTGAGAGATTACAGAAATCTTGTACACCCATTAAAACAATTAAAAACAGGCAAATACCCTGATGAAAGAACATGTAAGATTTGCTGGGAAGTTGTAATTGCGGCTATAAGCGATATTGAAGAAAGTGTTCTCAAAATGAAAATAAAATGATCGAAATAGGTTATATTGAATATCTTAATTTGGTGAAAACTGTGAATAAATTAATAACTTGCTATGTTTAGGAAAAAAGAATGGAGGTTAAGTAAACGTGACAAAAAAGATATCCGCTCGAGTAATACTTGCTTTGAAGGATGCACTTGTCAATATTTACTGGCGCAAAAAGGACTTACGACAGTTTATTGAGCTCACCATTGAGAATTCGATCATAGTTTCAACCATAGACTGGACTGAAAACACAAAATACGAAAGTATATCCGAGTTAATTGATAGAATGGTAAATCGACAAGATATGTATCAAAATGACCTCCTTATGCTAATTCAAGAAACAGGAAATATGAGTGACTTTAGTCATTTAGAATATTGGGATGATTCAGAAAAAAAAATAAAAATTGCCAAAGAATTCGTTAATAAATTGAGAAATGAAACAAAGGGGTATTTTGATGCTATTGATGAGCTCAAAGCAGCAAAAAAAAGAAGTGAAGATAATAAGGAAAAAATACAGTCTAGCATCGCCTATCATCAAAAGCTCGATGGACTAAAAAACAGATTTTTTGAAATTGCTTCAAATAGTAATCAACAACAAAAGGGATTTGAGTTTGAGAAGTTTCTCAATGAGCTATTCAGGTTTTTTGATTTAGATCCCAAATCCTCCTTCAAGATAACAGGTGAACAGATTGATGGCTCATTTACTTTTGACAACACTGACTATCTTTTAGAAGCGAAATGGCAAGAGAAGCCAATTACAGCTTCTGAGCTTTACAATTTTGGTGGAAAGATATCAGGTAAATTGAAAAACACATTAGGGTTGTATATCTCATTAGGGGCATATTCGAGTGACTGCACAAAGACGCAAAATCCAGCAACTAAATCTATGATTTTAATGGATGGTTCAGATTTAATGCAGATTTTAGAGGGTCGGATTACCTTAAATAATATGCTTTATATTAAACGAAGACATGCTTCCCAGACTGGAGAAATATATTACAAATTAAAAGGAATTTAACCGACGGAGGTTATCAGATGTCAAATAAAGGAACTATAACCGAAGGTGTTTTAGCTGGGATTAAATATAAATAATTACTCTATATTAGGATTAGACATCTGTAATTTAGGTATCATGATATGCGGATTATCGCCTATTCAGTCGACATGATAACCGTCAAATCTTTTGATTTATTGTTAGATAGAGTCAGGATTACTCACCATCCAAGTCGAAACAAATGATACCAATTGGCATCCATAACCTCCTATTTTGGGCTAAAATTGTCAATAAAAGATCAATATTGAATTAATCTTACCTGTTGCTTATTAGCAACTCCATTCAGCGGAGTAAACTTTAAGGAAAATATGATCGAAAAGTTAGGTCTATTAATTATTGGATTTCTTATAACTGGTGTTTTAGGAGGATTTTGGGGGTATGTTCTTAAGAGACGATCTTGGGCAGAGGAAACAAAATTTTCACTTTACCAAGCCAGATATAAAGAAGGTACCAGCTTTCTTGACGAAATTTCAGAATTAATCGGGCAGCGATTCTTTCTTCTGCAAAGACTGTGGTGGGCTATTGAGGATCAGGACGCTACGAGAATCTCACAATGCGAGGCAACCTATTTTATTGCTGTTGAGAATTGGAACTCATGCTTTTGGAAAAATAGAAATAAAATTCGCCTTCTTGTGGGAGAAGATCAAGCAAATAATTTTTTAGATTATAGTGATGATTATGTTGAAGATAAACCTAAAAGCTTGCACTACAAGTTTGTGATAGCGCATCGGAAAGTAATGACCGCAAAAAACGCCCCAAACTTATTTGATGATGCAAGGCAGCAGATAATGGAACTAAATTGGAAGTGTTCGGTATTCTTAGAGCGCCTTACTTCCACGTATATAGAGCGAGCAACGACACTTCGATTGTTGGATATTCCAACAGGACCAGGCGCTGCAGAGCAAGCAGTAATGAAGAAACCTTAATATTCAAGAGGATACATGATAACAAATATTGAAGGAACAAGTCAAATTCAGGAGTTAAATCGAATCAATTTGGATGATTATTGGAATGAATATTTTGATTTCCGGGATAGAGGAATTGAATTACACCAGATTACAGAGGAACTCATGCAAAATGCAATTGAATCCGTAAGGAACTCTGCAAGGCCATTTATTGACTCGCAACAGATTATTAATAAAATACTAACGGATTTAGGCAAACAGCACATTTTTCATAGACAATTTGCAGAACAATTTCCGGATTACCATGCTAATCAAATATTAGGAATGCAACTTTATCGTTTAATGGTTTATGATGAAGATACGTGGGTATATTTTGAAACTCAACATAGTGGTCATATGTTTTCTCATGCAACCTATTTCATTCCTGAAACATGATGATAAACTTCTTCACAATAGCGTAACAAATCTGCTTATGCGTTTATATATACTTCCCCCACGAATCATTAATAAACTCCGCTATATCCTTTTTCATCTTGATAAGTGACGGTTTGTGGGCGTACATCATATGTCCCGACTCGTAAAAGGCGAATTTGATGCGGTCTTTGAGCTCGCCGTTCATGTCTATATGCGAGAATGCGTACATTGCCGTGAAGTAATCACACGCCGAAGTCCAAACATGATAAAAATTTTTACAACGATTGCTGCAAATTTTCGATATTACTTGAAGCTCTGCGGTATATATCTTCCATCACATTGATAAAGTTTTCTTCAGCACGCCAGAACGGCAGATGACCAAGACGTTTTGGAAGAGAAGCATGAAGCCTTACCGGTTGAACATTTGCAGGAGGGTCGTATTTCCGGTAATCACCCCAAAATGATGTGTTTTCTAATGGTAAAAACTCCCGTATGGGTCCTGCATCTTCAGGAATATTTTTTCCGACACTCCTCTCACTGAGTTTTCCCAAAATTTCATCTCGATCCATACCTCGTAACTTAAATAACAGAAACGGGTCGTTTTCAAATGCCTCTGCCATCAAATAGAAGACAGCGGCGATATGTTTACAAGGATTTGACCAGTCCGGGCATGAACAATCTGTCTCAATATCCCGTTGTTTTTGTGGAAACAGCGATAAGCCGGTATCCTTGAATATGGTTTCGATATCTTCGGGCATCTCGTTGCCCAGTAATTGCGCAGCAAAAACAGGCTGGTCAATCAGCTTTGCTATAAGCAGATCCCATTGTTTAGCTGAGAAAGGTTTTAGTTTAATTGAAATCAGGTAAGGTTTCGAACGTGTTCCCTGAACTTTTGCAGAGACACCGTCTTTGGTAATATAAAGATCAGCGACCTGTCCTTTGCGTGCATAAGACCGCCCTCGTGACAAACGTGCGCCGATATTAAAGCTTTCCAAAGTTTGAATCCAGCGCCTGCCCCACCATTTTTTTGCAAATTGACCGCTTTTGCTCTGTGCTTTTATACCTCCTTTTACTTCTTTAGGATGTGCAGGTCTATATGCATAATCATAAAATCGATAAATTCGTGCCATAACTTCTATTCTCCTACTGCTTCACTGCTAAGCTTTATCATTTCGCGAAGTTCGTCATTTGACAATTCGCTTAACCACTGTTCTCCGGTTCCAATGACCTGACCGGCAATTCCGGTTTTTCGCTCTATCATTTCATCAATGCGTTCTTCAAGCGTGCCGGCAACAATAAATTTATGCACATGGACGTTTTTCGTCTGCCCAATACGGAAAGACCTGTCGGTTGCCTGGTTTTCCACTGCCGGATTCCACCACCTGTCATAATGGATAACTTGATTGGCACGGGTCAGATTTAATCCCGTACCCCCGGCTTTAAGGGATAGAATGAAAATATACGGAGCATTGTCGTCATTCTGAAAACGTTCAATCATTTCATCTCGTTTCTTCCTCGATACACTTCCATACAAAAATAACACCTCTTCACCAAATTGTTCCTGAAAATAACGCTGCAACATTTTGCCCATTTCAGCAAACTGTGTAAAAATCAAAGTCCTTTCGCCAAACTCACGGATTTCGTACAGCATGTTTTTCAATCTGTCAAGTTTACCAGAGCGCCCATCTATTGAAGAATTATCTCCGGTGAATTGGGCAGGGTGATTGCAGACCTGTTTAAGTTTCATCAATGTTGCCAGAACCAAGCCCCGTCTATTTATCCCTTCCACTTGTTCAATTTGTTTCTGCATGTCGTCTGCTACTGCCTGGTAAAGGGAAGCCTGCTCTTTTGTAAGCGTGCAATAATCTTTCATCTCCATCTTTTCAGGAAGGTCGGAAATTATGGATTTATCTGTCTTCATCCGGCGCAGAATAAACGGTCCCGTAAGATTTTTCAATTTTGCCGCAGTACCGGCATTCTGAAATATCTGGATGGGGCGGTAAAAGTTATTTTTGAATGAAGTCTGATTTCCCAGTAAGCCTGGATTGAGGAAGTCCATCAACGCCCAGAGATCGCCAACATGGTTTTCAACCGGAGTGCCGGTCAGGGCAATGCGGTAATCGGACTTTATTGCTCGTGCAGCTTTTGATTGTTTGGTTTCGGGATTTTTTATATTTTGAGCTTCATCAAGAACAAGTCCCGCCCACTGTACTTTTTTAAAAAAATTGACATCCCGGTGTAACAAGCCGTAGCTTGACACCACAAGGGCATGCTCTGGTGCAGATTTTTCAAAGGACTTCTTTTTACGCCTGTCGCTGCCGTGATATACTAATACATCAAGGTCCGGAGTGAATTTTTCAGCCTCTTTTCGCCAGTTATTTACAACTGAGGTAGGACATATCAGCAAAACCGGGCGATTTTCGCCGGACTCGCGCTCCCTAATGATTAAAGCTAAAGTCTGGATAGTTTTACCAAGCCCCATATCATCAGCCAAACAAGCCCCTAATCCCCATTGACGTAAGAAAGACAGCCAGGAAAAGCCGCGTTTCTGATAATGCCGCAGTTTGCCGGTAAATCCTTTTGGCTGGCGTAATTGACGGAATTTTTTTCGATCTATAAGCTTTTCGAGCAGTTCGTTGAGCCAACCATCAATTTCTACAGAATCCACTGTTAGATTACCGTCTTTTTTGTCTGCCCCAAGAGCCATTGCCAATAGCTCTCGAGCCGACATCGTTTGAGTCTTTTGCTTTTGGAGAAACATAATTGCTGAACTGATCTGATGCTGGTCAATTTGTGTCCATTGCCCACGTATTTTCAGTAGTGGGGCTTTGAGTTCAGCAAGGGTCTTTAGCTCCTCTATGCTAAGTTCTTCGCCATTGAATAAGAGGGTATAATTTAAATTTACTATCGAGTTAAGTGAAATCCCATTACCGCTGCCCTGCATTATTGGACTGGCAGATTTAACTTTCAATCCCAACCGGTGAACAGGATTTCGCCCAACCCACCAGGATGGAAGCATAACTGTAAAACCGGCGCTCCGTAAAGCTTCGGCATATTCACGCAAAAAAATAATTGCTCTATTCGCATCCAGCTTAAAACCATCGGGATTTTTGCGTTTTAAACTGTCCAATATATAAGGACAAATACCCGATGCCTGACCAAGTGCCGTCAGCATGAATTCAGTGAGATTACCGCCAAATTCACACATTTTCTTTGAAATCATGCTGTTCTTTTTCCAAAGCTCGGAAACCGGCAAATGCAGGCTTTGATCGGCTTTGGGTTGAAGCAGATAATCTACACACCATTTACCGGATTTATCACCTCCATCGGGTGGTTCCGCCAAACGGAAACAGAATTTAAATGGTGATTGAGCATTCAAGTCAACCAGCCGGCGCCACTGGGACAACTGACCGGAAAATTCCCGTATATCCTGTTCATTTTTCCAGGCAATAGCGGCATCTTCGTTTATCAGTGCATGTAACCATGCCTCATGGATGCTTGCAGGCTGTTTTCTCCTGCCTGCCGCCGCAGTATTCGCATTTCGTATTAAATTATCCATGATGTGAGCTAACAAACCACCAACAACGATTTGCGATGGAATTTCCGGGGGCACATCCGGTGATTTGCTCATACAACGACATACAGCGGGCATATCCACAACAAGTTTTTCAAGAAGCAAATCGTAATTTTCACCTGGGAATGGCATCCAGCGCCCTTCCCAACGGCTGTCCTGTTGAATTATAGTCGGCAGAAAGGCTTCTTCTGCTATAAGATTAACAGCAATCTTACGCAATTGCCCAATCATGGCAATGGAGTTTCCAAATATTACACTGCTGCCCGGGACATTACCGCCTTCAGCAATGGCTGTAAGTTCAAACAGTTCTTCGTTTTGAAGCCGTCGTGCAACCACAAAAAACGGATTTATCTGAATTTTACGCCGGTTATCCGGCTCGATACCTACTAAATTCGATGAAGGTACCGGTAATTTACCCCTTGACGGCAGCCAGGTAACGACCTCTTCGGTGTTGCTTTTTAGTATGTCAGCTTTCAGACCTATGGCTTTTGCAGCCGCACGTAATTCCTTTAAATCACCGGTTTTTTTACTTTCACTCCATAAAAATGGATATCCATCAAAATATGATATATGCAATGCTATCATTTAAAATGTTTCCTCAGCAATTCATCTTGAATAATAAAAGTATTGTTTTTATAATATCAATCCGGTCTATCATCCTGTTTCTGAATTAAAAAACGATATAAGGTTCGACAATGTATTCAATTTAGTTAAAAATAATTATGTCAGCTTCAACTTATAAATCATTATTTTGTACCAAAATGATCATTAACAAAAGATAATTATGTTGAATTTAACGACGAGAATTGTAATAGTCAATTATATTTCGGGTAAAGAAATTGGACTATCTCCATTTTCAAAAAAAGGTTATCATTCTGAGCGAAACGAATGAATTTTCTCCCAACATAACAAAAATTTCAGCATAAATTCGGCAGATTACCACGTCGCTTCGCTCCTCGTCCCGCTTAAGCGGGATCCACCTCTGGCGGATAATGACGTCTTCGATTCAATTATTTTTCCTAAGTTATATACATTATCAATAAGATTTTCATTATAACCATGATAATTTTGGGGGTGGTCAAGTTTCACTAAAAAGTAGTGTTTCACCGTTTGGTGAAACACATGAAATGAATGAAATTAGGTTATATAATAGATTGTAAATAAATGCTCAACATTTTAGGCGCAAATTCGGAGTAATAAAAGACGTATGTTGTTGTTTATAAAATTGATAAGAAAAGAAATTCCACAATTGGATTTACAATAATTCTTCCGTATTTGATACTGAATGAAGTTCTTTTCCTTCTTCGGACTTTTTAAGTACACTTGCCGTTAATTCATTAGGAATCTTGATCTCAAATGGAATGCCGTTATGAAGCGTTATTTGCGTGAGATATACGGAAATCGCTTCAGACATCGACATATTCAGTTTGTTAAGTACTTTCTGTGCACCAGCCTTTATTTCAGGATTGATCCTTGTTTGGATGACTGCCGTCTTAGCCATTATGAATTCTCCTTGTAAATACAATGTCATTACATTGTGTATACATATAATATAAGCGTTTTGTTCCGGTTGTCAAGGATTTTTTTGGTAATGATCAGTTACTATAAGTGGGATTCTACGTTTCGTAATTCGCTCATATGTGTCACGGAATGGTCCGTGACACCCCAGTTAAAAGTCGAGACAATTTTTGAAGTTTGTACTTCGTTGCTTATGGATTGCTTCGTTGCTTCGCGCCTCGCAATGACAGTAGAGTGGGTGTGAGATTTTTTCAGGAGGGTATATCTCCGTATTAGAATATTATACCAGATCGGTGTAAAGACGCAGCATGCTGCGTCTCTACATTAAAAACCTGGAACCCCCACACCCGAGGCAATCAACGCCAGAGACGGACACGCGCAATGACAGTTTTGGCTAAGGCTGCTTAAAAGAAAGAGTTAAACAACCTCAGCCCTCACTCTGGATGATTCATTGTTATTATTCTGTTGAAAAGACTCCCGCTTTATTCAGTCACATCTATTTCCCCCACGAATCATTAATAAACTCCGCAATATCTTTTTTCATCTTGATCAGTGAAGGTTTATGGGCGTACATCATGTGTCCCGACTCGTAAAAGGCGAATTTGATACGGTCTTTGAGCTCGCCATTCATGTCTATATGCGAGAAAGCATACATGGCAGTAAAATAATCACAAGCCGCATCGTAGTATCCTTCCAGAATAAGCACCTTTAAATTCCTGTTCTGCGACATAGCGCTGCGGAGCATCTCACCGACATTGACCCTTTCGTCACGTTTCCACGGGCGGACGTATCCCCAGATATCATAGCTCATGTCGGTGCGGTAGTAAAGTTCTTCGCGGATATAAGAATTGAACGCCGCTGAGAACGTCCCTTCCCAGTCGGACAGCGCCTGGTCATATTCGTAATTCTCACCGGCGGCATCCCTGTCTATACCCTTGTACCTGCTGTCAAGGCGCCCGACCGTGCGGTTTTCGTCCCGCAGTAACTCTTTCCTGAACCGACCGCGGTCTATGCGCAGGTTAGTGTTAAATATATATTGTGCGGATAAACCCGTATATTTCGAAACAAGAAGAGCAGAAGCCATTTTTACTTCTTTATCGATATTCCCCCCTTTGACAAGAATATCAAGGTAAGTACCAAGTGCGAATTTTTCAGCTTCATCCAGAACTGCTCTAAGCGGCTTTTTAAGCAGATCATCCTCAAGTTTTTTATGGTACCATGCCGTTGCAGTGTAGTGGGGCAGTATCAGCGCATAATTCAGGTCGCTTCCCACATCAACATTAAGCGACATTGAGGATACCAGGATCACACCGTTTATATGCATAAGGTGTTTTTCCGAAAGGTGTCCTGCGAGGCCCGATGCGCGGGTTGTGCCGTAGCTTTCACCGATCAGGAATTTCGGGGACAGCCAGCGGTTGTTGCGTGTGGTGTACATCCGGATAAATTCACCGACCGATTCAATATCCTCCATTGTGCCGTGAAACTTGTGTGCATCCTCACCGGGTTTCATGCGGGAATAGCCCGTTCCGATAGGGTCAATGAACACCACGTCGGCGATATCGAGGATCGAGTACGGGTTGTCTTCAAGCTCGAACGGCGGCGCTAACGCAAAACCATCGTCATCAAATTTGACTTTCCTGGGACCGAGGACTCCCATATGCAGCCATACCGAAGCCGTTCCGGGACCGCCGTTGAATGAAAATAGCAGCGGGCGTTTGCTTTTGTCGGTTACACCGTCTTTGACGTATGCCATATAGAACATGCCGGCGACCTGTTTACCGTTATAATTAAAGATCGGCATCATGTCGCAGGTTACGCTGTAGTCCACTTTCGCGCCGCCGATTTTCATTGAATGTTCGGTGACGGATATTTTTGGTTTTACCCAGGTGGTGTCCTGGGCAATTATTCCGCTTGTTAAAAGTGATATTAAAATTGTAAGTATAATGGTCGAAAATTTTCTGTGGTACATAATTCCTCCCGGAAAGAATTGATTAAAGGTGTGAAGATGAAAGATAAAGAATTTTACCACGTGTTTCAAGGTTTAATGTGGAGATGGCGGGTGTCTATTGGCGTTTGTACTTCATGGTAGGAGATTGCCACGTCGCTGCGCTCCTCGCAATGACACTTACGTATCAGCTAAGAGTGAAGAGTTAGGAGTTAAGAGTTGATAAGAAATTGGAGGGATTAGCTTTGCGGGCTTGATTCTTATTTGCGTCTTTGCGAGGAAAAGAAACCTTTGTGTCTTCGTGGTAAGGTTTTAGACTAGGTAAGGTTTGTCTTTGCGGGGTGTGATTTAGACGCAGCCACCGCCGCTGGCGGGACGCTTCGCGCATGCTGCGTCTGCTACATTAAAGGCGTTCTGAGATTAATAATCTCCTGGAGTTTGCACTTTGTGGTAGGAGATTGCCACGTCGCTGCGCTCCTCGCATCTATAAGAATAAAAGTCAAGAAAAAAATCCTCCTTATCCTAAAAAGT
>JBHPGK010000063.1:0-15889 GCA_042570605.1 Candidatus Zhuqueibacterota bacterium | reverse complement strand
GATTTTATCAACAGGGCTGTAATTTTTGAAGTTTTTCATATTTACTTAAATATATCCAAATTTCTTATACCAGTCAAAAGTGATCTTAAGTCCCTGTTCAATTGAAAATGCAGGTTTAAATCCGAGAAGATTTCCTGCTTTTTGCGAAGTGCATACCCAGTAGTCTTCTTTTAATTCAGCAATTTTCTGTAAATTAAATACCGAAGGCTTGCCTGTGATTTTTGCAGCTAATTCTGAAAATAATGCAGAAGTGTACAGTACTGGAAGAGGTATTCTGATTTTAATTACTTTTTTCCCTATGATTTTTCTGATCATCCCAACTACTTCTCCCCATGAATAGATGTTATCATCGCAAAGAAAGAAAACATGATTTATGCTTTTTTCAGAAACCGCTGCATTGAAAATTCCTTTGATCAGGTCATCAATATAAATGAAATTATAGAATTTATTTTCAGTACCTAATATAGGGGAAATCCCTTTATTGATCATCTTAAAAACAAAGAGAAAACCTTCATCTCTTGGTCCGTAAATAGATGGAGGTCTGACAATTGTAACAGGCATTCTTCCGCTGTAGCTCAATACCGATTCTTCACCTCTGTATTTACTTTCACCATAAACAGAAACAGGATTTGCTAAATTGTTTTCATCAACAGGCTTTTTAGATAAGGATGGACCGGCTGCGGCCTGGGAACTGCAGTATAGGAATCTTTTTAAGTTTTTACAGTGTGATTCAGCTGCCGCGAGTAGATTTTCCGTCCCAATATGGTTAACCATAAAAAAGTCACTTCGTTTTTTTGCTTTTATTAGACCACCTGCATGAAAAATGTGATCGACATCTTTAACTGCTTCAATAAGTGAGGATTTGTCCTGTAAAGAGCCAATGCAGTAATCTATTGGAAGGTCTGCAAGCCATTTCCTGTTACTGGATTTCCTGACCAGACATTTTACAGAAAATCTATTTTTAATTAAAAATTCGGCAAGGTGGCTTCCAACGAATCCGGTTCCGCCTGTGATAAGAGCTTTTGACATGGTTATGAATTTAGTTTGTAATCATATATACGGTAGGTCTTATACCGTTTTACATTTAAATGATTTGTTATATTATGCAACATGGTGTTGGTTTCGAGTATCCAACTCAGTTCTGCTTTTCTATATCCTATTCCGTATCCGGTCTTAAATGTTTCGTGGATAAATACAGTATCTATCCCCAGTTTTCTGAACTCTTTTTTGACACCGAGAGTAATTACACGCAGTTCATCAACTTTGCGGTTGAGATAAAGCAGTTTGAGAAATCCAAATGGGAATAGACGCCCATTCAGCTTTATTAAGGCTTGATTTAAATTTGGTAAAGCCAACGAAAATCCGGCAGGTTTATCTTCTACATAGGCAATAAGAACCAGCTTAGGTTCCAATATCTGTTTCAGGTTTTTTGCAAGATGATCGAATTCTTTTTCTGTAAAGGGAACAAAACCCCAGTTTTTCTCCCAGGCTGCATTGTAGATTTCCTTAATAACCGCAATTTCCTCATCAAATTTATTCATATCAAGGGTTCGAATAGTAATTTTTCTCCTTTTCTTAATGATCTCTGATCCTCTTTCCAGTCTTTCCGGAGGATTTGGGTCGTCAATCATATAAGCATACAGATCCATCTCTTTTTCAAAACCGAAATCTGAAATCAGTTCACTGTAATAGACCGGATTATGTGTCATCATTAAATAAGGGGGTGTATCATATCCTTCAACCAGAAGTCCGCATTCATCATTTGTGGAAAAATTCATGGGACCTCTCATTATTTCCATCCCCTTTTTTCTCAACCATGATGCTGCAGTATTAAAAAGCTTCCCGGATACGGTTTTATTATTAATGCATTCAAAAAAACCGAAAAAACCGACTTTGTCATTGTGAAATTCATTATATTTTCTGTTTAAGATCGCTGCAATTCTGCCTACTACTTTATTGTCCTGGTAAGCAAGAAAGTATTCTGCTTCTGCATGCTCAAAAAAAGGATTAATATTAAAATCGAGGTATTTTTTAATTTCTGATATTAAAGGGGGGACCCAGTTCTTATCATTTTTATACAGCTCCCAGGGCAGCAGGATAAATTTTTTCAGTTCACTATTATTGGTAACGGGGATGATATTGATTTGCATAAGCTGCCCTATATAACCCCGAGTTTTTTCCCAAGTTTTTCAAATGTACTTAGAACAAAATCCATCTGGTCTTCATTGTGAGTAGCTATATAGCTTGTTCTCATTCTCCCTGCTCCGGGAGGAACAGCCGGCGAGACAGCAGCATTTGCATAAACACCGGCATCAAACAGTTCTTTCCAGAACATGAATGTTTTCATGTCTTCACCGATTACTATGGGGATAACAGGACTTACGCTGTCACAGGTATCAAATCCCATGCTTTTGTAACCATCTAACATTTTATTTGTGATCCGCCAAAGATTCTCTCTTCTTTCCGGTTCATTTTCTATAACATCCAATGCGGCAATTACTGTCGCAACAACACTTGGGGGCATACTGGCACTGAATATAAAGCTTCTTGAAAAATGTTTAATATAATGAATAGCAACCTCGTCTCCCGCAACAAATCCACCGATACTGCCGAACGACTTACTGAATGTTCCCATTATTAAATCGACCTGATCAAGCACATCAAAATGGTCTGCAGCCCCGGCTCCATTTTTACCAAGCACTCCCAGTGAATGTGCATCATCAATCATGGTTTTACAATTATACTTTTTAGCGAGCTTTATTATTTCCGGTATATTTGCTATATCACCTTCCATACTGAAAATTCCATCAACGACAATAAGTTTCCCCTTTTTATGGTCGTAAGTTTTTATGAGTCTTTCAAGGTCTTCCATATCATTGTGTTTGAATTTAAAAACTTCCCCAAAAGACAATCTGCAGGCATCAACGATGCTTGCATGATCAAGTTTATCAATAAAAACCACATCGTCTTTGCCTATTAAAGTTGAAATAATTCCCAGATTTGTCTGATAGCCTGTGCTAAAAACTAAAGCAGCTTCTTTTTTTAAAAATTTAGCTAATCTATCTTCAAGTTCAATATGCAGATCCAACGTTCCATTTAGCAGTCTGCTGCCGGTACAGCCGGAACCGTATTTAAAAAGTGCTTTATTCGCAGCTTCGAGTATTTTTGGATGATGAGTCACACCAAGGTAATTATTTGATCCAATCATTATTTTCTTCTTACCTTCGATATAAACCTCAGTATCTTCCGAACCTTCAATTGGAATGAAAAATGGATAAAAACCAGCCTTTTGAATTTCCTTTGCAATTGTAAAGTTTCTACATTTGTCGAATAGATCCATCAGAACCTCTCCTTTAATTATTCTTCAATTATAAAAAACCGAGTTTTCGTAATTTAAAACAACAAAATCAAATATGCAAATGTTTTAAACAGGAAAAAATTAGGTTGTATTTAACAGTAAGTTATATAAAATATAATAAGCTATTCGAGCTGTTTTAAAACCATTTTGTCCTTATCAGATAACGCTTTGACTTAATATAAAATTGAACTGAAAACATATAAAAACAATCCGCCTGCAACAGGGATTATTAAGTTATCATCGAGTTTTTTTGGCATTAACAGCTCCAATGCAGCGGTTAAAGAAGCACCGATCAATGCAAGTTTCCAGTGTAATTGTGTTACAAATATCCCTATCAAATATCCTGATATTAAAAAAGCTAAAAATCCTGCAAGTGATTTATCGTTGATTTTGATCCTACCGATACTTTTGCCGACAAGTGCAGCTAATGAGTCGGATATTGTAAGATATAATAATGCTGTAATTGCTATGTTTTTTTCGAATAAAAGGACGGTAAAAAAACCGCCGATTAAAACATAAGTAGCGCCGAAAAAAGTATTGTTTTCATGATCACGGATTATTGGTCTGAAGATATTGAAGATTAAATCCCTGATAAATTTTACCCGAAACCTTAGAATATCAGCCAATAGAAAAATAATTGTTATCGATCCAAGTATAATCAGTGCTGTTTTTTTTTCTAAAAAGAAGTAACTTAGGGGAATGATTAATGAGCTTTGATGAAACAACTTCCGTTTCAATTCATTTTTCAGGTTCAGCATGCTTTTTCTGCCTGACTACGAATGTCCCTGATTGCAGATTTGATATCCGGGCTTTTGAAAATACTGTTGCCCGCTACTAAAATATCTACTCCGGAAGAAACCAGACTTTCCGCATTATTCTCACTAACTCCGCCGTCAACTTCGATCTGAAAAGAGTAATTGTTTTCAATTCTTATTTCGTTCAATTTCTTTATTTTTTCGAGAGAGGATTTAATAAACTTCTGTCCTCCAAAACCAGGATTAACAGACATCACTAAAACGAGATCCACAATATCGAGAATTTCAATTATGCTGCTGATCGGTGTGCCTGGATTAAGACTTATTCCGGCTGTCGCGCCCATGGTTTTTATCTTTTCCAAATGTCTGTGAACATGCACTGTTGATTCTATATGCAGAGTTAAATTATCTGCCCCGGAATCTATGAAATTTTCGATAAAATTCCCGGGATTAATGATCATTAAATGAACATCCAGAGGAAGATCGGTTATTTTATTAATATCAGCTGTCAAATGGGGACCGAATGTAATATTTGGAACAAATTGACCGTCCATAATGTCGATATGAAAAAGGTCGGCGCTTCCTTCTTCTGCTTCTTTGATTTGAGATGCTAACTTTGTCAAGTCGCATGCAAGGATTGAAGGTGCGATTTTAATTTTTTTGTTTTTCATTTTGTTATCACCAGGTCTAACGAATCACCCGGAAAAGCCTCTGTTTCAGGCATCAATCCCAACTGTTTTATTACCGTATTAGGAAGGAATTCAGCATTGCTTTTTCTAACTACACTTCTGATATTCAGACCTAATTTTTTTATTTCCGATTCAGCTTTACCATACGACATTCCCGTAAAATCCGGTACAATTAGTTTTTCATTTGGATTTTTGCCTAAACTCACCGTTAAAATAATATCGGTATTTCTTTTTACTTCGGTATTTGCTTCAAGAGACTGTTCAAAAACAGTGTTCCGGGGATAATTATTGTTATGTTCAAATTTTGTTTCTACTAAATTTAGTCCAATATCAACGCTTTTAATTTTTGCCTGCTGTTGATTATAACCTCTGAAATTCGGTACAATTACCGGTTTCTCTCCCATACTGATAACCAGGTAGACTTTCCTCCCTTTTTTTACTTTGGAACTCTGCATTGGATTTTGTGACATAACAGTTCCGTCTCTGAGTGATGCATGATATTTCTTTTCTTTAATAACCATTTCGAAACCTTTATTGTGCAAAATCCTCTGGGCTTCAATTACATTCAATCCTTCAACACCAGGTAGAACAGTTTCATTTCCAAGCCGAACATAATAAGGCATTAATATTTCATCGAATAAGATTAAAGTAATTAGTGAAAGAGTACATAAAAATGACAAAATCAGTATGTATTTGTATATTCTTTGCATTAGTCTGTCTTCTGTAAAAGCACCGTAAAAGATCCGTTCATATTATCATTTAATCCCTGAATGGTCCTAACAAAATTGTTTTCTCTTATTAGCTTACTATTTTTGAAAAATGAAGGTTCCATTATTTTAATTTTTTTGTTTTTACTGATAAACCAGTTAATAACATCTTCATTCTCTTCCTGTTCAATCGTGCAGGTTGAATAAACAAGCTGTCCGCCGGGTTTAAGGATTTCAGCCGACCCTGAAATAAGATCTTTCTGGAGTTTTGATATATTATTTATTTCCTCTTCTGTAATATGCCATCTTAAGTCAGAACGCTTATTTAAAGTTCCGGTGCTTGAACATGGAACATCTAAAAGAACATTATCAGCACTATTGAACGGAAGATTGCGACCATCTGCCGCTGTTGTAAATATGTTATCTGTTTTAAGCCTCTTTTTATCTGAAAGTAACAATTTAATTCTATTTGTGTTAATATCAACAGAAAAAATAGTGTTTTTTCTATCGTATATTTCTGATAGATGAAAACTTTTAGAACCGGGCGCTGCACATATGTCGAATATACTGCTGTAATCCTCAATATTAAACATATGCGGTGAAATTCCGGAACTTAAATCCTGGATGGAAACAAGTCCCTCTATGAAAATATTGGATTGGATAACCGGGAAATTCCTGTCTAATAATAAAAACTCAGGTATCTCTGTACTTCTGGTGAAATTTATGTTTTTATCTCTCAAATAATTTTCGATCTTTTCAATCGTTGTTCTTCTAATATTTACACGTAAAGATAAATCGGGAGGATGGTTGTTTCTATTTAAAATCTTTCTGGTATTATCCAGACCATATCGCTCTAACCATCTGTTTACCATCCATCCGGGATGTGAGTATTTTACGCTGAGAGCGTTGAGCATGTCCCTGTTTTCATCGGGGAATTCTATTGAATCCTTTTGTCTTATTAGATTTCTTAAAATAGCATTTATAAGTTTCGAAGCTGAAACCTTGAAAAATCTTTTTGTAAATTCAACAAGACCGTCTACAACAGCATGCGTTTTCGGATCGTTTTTTATGTAAATGAGGTATATGCCAATCCACAGAATATATTTCAGTGTAGGATCGAGTTTTTTGATATCCTTGTCAAAAAAACATTTTATAATCCAGTCTAATTTCTTTTTCCAGATTATAACCTGATTTGCTGTTTCGTTAATAACCGCTTTTTCTTTCGGAGAATAATTATTTTTATTCAGGACTGAATTGATTAATATATTTGCGTAAGCACCTTTTTGGTCAATTCTTTCTAAAATACCAAGAATGGTTTTATATATGATAAATTCTCTTGAATAAATATCTTTAGTTCCCGAATTTTTCACCTGCTGTCAACTTAAATCCGTTTAAAAAATCTATATATTTAAGTCTTTTTTTACCTTCAGCCTGCAGATCAATGATTTTTAATTCTCCGCTTCCACATTTAACGATTATCCCATCTTTTTTATCAGCAGCTGCAATTTCACCTGCTCCTGCCTCTGGCGAAGAAACTACCTGTGACCTGTAAATTTTTATCATCTTTTCTTTGTAGAAAGTATATGCTGCCGGATAAGGAGATAATCCTCTTATGAAATTATGGATCTCATTAGAACTTTTATTCCAGTCAATCAGGCAGTTCTCTTTGTGTATTTTTGGGGCTTTTTTGTAATCTCCCTGAGGTTGAATTATGGGTTTTACTTCATTATTATCCAGTTTATCAAGCGTTTTCACTAACAATTCTGCCCCACTTTGAGCCAGTTTTTTATAAAGCGAACCAAAATCGTCTTCGGGATCGATTCTTATTTTTTCTCTAAGTAAAATGTTTCCAGTATCAACCTTTTTTTCAAGTGCAAATGTTGTTAATCCGGTTTCCTGTTCTCCGTTTATTAATACCCAGTTGATCGGAGCTGCACCTCTGTAATCCGGTAAATAAGATGCATGCAGGTTAATAGCCCCTTTCGGCGGTAATGTAAATACTTCTACCGGTAAAATTCTGTAAGCTACAACTAAAAAAATATCAGCATTTACAGTTTTTAGTTCATTAATAAAATCTTTATCATTTAAATTATCAGGTGTTAGAATTGGAATTTTATTTTCAAGAGCGGCAATTTTTACAGGAGTCTGATAGGTCTTTTGACCCCTGCCTTTTTTCTTGTCGGGATTAGTTACTACACATATTACATTATGACAGCTCTGAAGAATTTTCTTCAGACTGATTTCGGAGAAATCGGTATTACCGAAAAATACCAGATTCATAGTTTGATTAAATTATTTTTTCCTTAATCTTTTCTACAGGTATACCCCGTGAAATATCTTTAAGTTTTCCCTCTAAAAGCTTTTTCTTAACAGAAGGGATCAGATCAGGGAATAGAATACCATCAAGATGGTCTATTTCATGCTGAATTACTCTGGCGAGAAGACCTTCGCATGTCCACTTGTTTGTGCTTCCATCAACAGATTGAAATTGAACTGTTATTTTTTCAGCCCTTTTTACTTCCTCATAGATCCCCGGTACAGACAAACAGCCTTCTTCCATTATTATATCACCTTCTGAATCAAGGATTTCAGGATTTATCAAGGCTGTTGGAGTAAAATTTTTATCAAGGTGAGAAATATCAATTACAATGATCCTTTTAGCTATTCCAACCTGGTTCGCTGCCAGACCAATTCCATCATAACTCCACATGGTTTGAAACATTTTACTGGCAATTTCCCTGATCTCAACGTCAATATTCTCAACTTTTTCCGCTTTTGTTCTGAGAACTTGAGAACCATATTTAAGGATCTCGTAAGCAGACATTTTAATCCTTGCCTCTTTCGATTACCTGAGAAACTGAAGATTTCAAGATCTCGATTTTTACATTATCAGCGATTTTTACAATCAGAGTATTCTCTTTTTCTTTAAAACCTGAAATGGTACCTACAATCCCGCCTGATGTTAAAATTTTATCACCTTTTCTTATTGCTTCGAGCATCATTTTGTGCTCTTTTTGTTTTTTAGCCTGAGGTCTGATTAATAAAAAATAAAGAATGAATATAATGAGCATTAACGGCAGGAAAGAGAGAATTCCTGCTGATCCTGATTGCCCGCCTGAACCTGCCATTGCAAAAGCGTCTGTGATCACATCTGCCTCCTTTAAAGTTTTTATTCTTCCCAGAATCCCATTTTACCGTACTTCTCAATCCGTTCGTTTATCCTTTGTTCAGTGTCCATCTTTTTCAATTCATTTAATTCTTTTAGGATTCTTGCTTTTAATATCTTTGCCATTTCATCATAATTTCTATGCGCACCGCCTATAGGTTCGGGAATAGTACCATCAACTACCTTCAATTCAAGTAGATCGGGCGCAGTTAATTTCAGGGAATCTGCCGCAATTGATGCTTTGGTTGAATCCCTGTACAGAATAGAAGCACAACCTTCAGGTGAAATAACAGAATACATCGAATATTCCATCATAAGGATTCTGTCTGCCACACTCAAGGCAAGTGCTCCTCCGCTTCCGCCCTCCCCGGTTACTACTGTAAGAATCGGAACAGGAAGAGTTGCCATTTCATAAAGGTTCCTTGCTATTGCGTCAGAAATTCCTCTTTCTTCAGCACCTTTGCCGGGGAATGCTCCGGGTGTATCTATAAATGTAACAATTGGACGGCCGAATTTTGCTCCCAGTTTCATCACTCTTAATGCTTTTCTTAGTCCTTCCGGATTCGGCATACCAAAATTTCTATATAAATTTGATTTTGTGTCACGCCCTTTCTGGTGTGCACATATCATTACTTTTTCATTTTCAATTATTCCCATCACTGCTACAACTGCATGATCATCACCAAAATATCTGTCTCCGTGTAATTCTTCAAAATTACTGCAGATTCTTTCGATATAATCCAATGGATATGGTCTTTCAGGGTGTCTTGCCAACTGCACCCGCTGCCAGTTTGTTAATTTACTGAATATGTTCTGCCTTAATTGGTCAAGCTTTGATTCCAGCTTTGTGATATCTTCACTTAGATCAATATGTTCACTTGCTGAAGATTCCTTCATTTCCTGAATCTTCTTTTCTAATTCAACTATCGGTTTCTCAAAATCCAGGATATATTTAGCAGACGCCATTTTTTCTCCCGTATCTTACATAAATCATCTGAAGATTCTTTTAAAGACAATCTCTAAATCTAATAAAAAAGAATAGTTTTTCAAATAGAAAAGTGTTTTATCGGATATTATATCATTATTTTCAATATATTTAAACGGTTCGTTTGCTAACCCGGGTTTAAATAAGAGGTCTTTATTGTTTTTGTTGTAATCAAGTATCTCTTCACCTACTATGCTCATTGTTCCTTTAAGAACATAAATAAGGTTTAAGAAATTCTTAAATGCACCGGAATAAGTTTTGTCGTTTTTAAAGATTGATCTTATGATAATGTTTCTCGTATAAAATCCTGAAATCTCTCTTTTTTTAATTCTGATACCCGAAAAAGGAAAATATATTAGAAAGGGTATAATTGAGAATAAAACTGCTGAAAACGAAAAAAATATATCAATGGATCGCTTCAAAAATTTGTGGTATAATCTGTTAATATTCAGTTCAACCGGCACAAGTTTAATTCCGCCTAATATCTTAACCGATTTAGCACTTAATACAAAATTCCGGTTTTGTAAAAATGCATAGAAATTTAGCCTTCTTCTGCTTAAATTCATTATTTTTGATAGAGAAATGTGTGATAAAACTGTTTCTGACGTAAAAATAATATCGGTTATTTTATTCCTGGAGATTATTTCATCCAGATCTTTAATATCACCGAGAATACAGGATTGTACCCGGAAACTTATATTTTTCTTGACGGGGTATACGAAACCCTTGAAAGATTTGATATTTTTAAGTGATTTTTCAAGCTCCGGAATATTCTCTACACCTGCAATAATTATTGATTTACTTTTTCTGAAATACTCTTTTCCCCCGGACGTGAAAATGTTTTTAAGTAATATTCTGCCGGGCAAAAGGATCATTATAAGGAGCCCTGAATAAAAAACTACTAGTCTTGAAAAAGCGAACTGATTAAAGAAAAATGTTAATCCTGAAATTGTGAAAAAGGATAATAGTGTATATAAAAAAGCCCGGAAAACTGAATCTTTTTCCCTTCCGTAAAAGTCCCCGAAAGACAAAAAGACCATATATACAAAAGAGATTACTCCCATTATTAAAATATATGACCTGTAATCATCAAAAACAGGAAGTTGAATAAATCCGTCAAATCTTAAATAAACTGCAGCTAAAAATGCCAAGTTTATCAATGCCAGATCAACTGCAGGGTATTTTAAATTGATTAAAAATCTTTTAAAAACAGACACCAGACCTCTGAAAATTATCCCGATTCTAATAAGATGAAAGTAAGGCAGAAAAAATCTTCGTTTGTAATGAGTTTTAATAAAAATATCCATTGCCCTGTAAAAGGTTTTGACATGGTTCAGGTCACCTTTTACTGTGCTTTTGCCTTTATGATGAATGATGGATGTATCGGGATTGTAACAGATCTTCCATCCTTTTTCCTTTATTCTGTAACAGAAGTCAAGGTCTTCGCCGTACATAAAATATGATTCATCAAGATATCCAACCTCTTTAATTATTTCTCTTCTGAACATCATGAAAGAGCCCGATACTGCATCGATCTCAGCTGTTTTGTCGTCAGGTAAATAGGATAGATTATATTTCCCAAAAAATCTGTTTTTTGGGAACAGTCTGCTTAAACCTGTCAGTTTAAAGAATGCGGATGTTGGAGTTGGGAAACTCCTTCTGCATGCGAGTTGAAGTGTTCCGTCTGAGTTTAGTATCTTACAGCCTGCAAGTCCGCAGTCAGGATGCAATTCAAAAAATTTCAGCATTTTTTCAATCGTATCATTTTTAACTAAAGTATCGGGATTTAAAAGAAGTAAATATTCCCCACAACTTTTTTTTATTCCAATATTGCATCCTTTTGCAAAGCCGGTATTTATGTCATTTTCAATTAATATGACGTCACCAAATTCGCTTTTGATCATGTACTGGCTTCCGTCAACAGAATGATTATCAACGATTATTATTTCAGTGGATATGTTTTTTGAAGCTTCCTTTAAAGAATACAGAAGTTCTTTAAGGTAGTCCTTTACATTATAATTAACGATAATTATGGAGAGTTTTACCATAAGGAAAGGTTAAATTTTCCCAACTATACTTTGAAACCTTAATTTCCAGACCATGAGAACAGCCTCCCGGACTATTTTTTTTGACATTTTTGATTCACCTTCGGTACGGTCTACAAAAATAATCGGGATCTCTTTGATCTTGAAATTCTTTTTCCAGACTTTATAATTCACCTCTATTTGAAAAGAATAACCGTTTGATCTTATATTATCAAAGTTTATCTTTTCCAGAACCGTTCTACGGAAGCATTTGAATCCTCCTGTTGAATCCTTTATTGGGATTCCTGTAATTATTCTGGTGTATACATTTGCTCCATAGCTTAGCAGTAAACGGCTGAGAGGCCAATTGACAACATTTACCCCTTTTATATACCTGGAACCCAGTACAAGGTCATACTCTTTTATTTCACGGAGAAAATTCGGGATTTCATTTGGATCGTGAGAAAAGTCAGCATCCATTTCAAATACGTAATCGTATCCGTTTTCCAGTGCGAATTTAAATCCTGCAACGTAAGCTGTTCCCAGTCCCATCTTTTTTTCGCGCTCCATCAGGTGAATTCGACCATCTTTTTTCATCATCTCCTTTACGATTTCGCCTGTACCATCGGGGGACCCGTCATCAACTATAAGGATGTTGATCTCTTCATCAACCTTGTTTTCTGTTTTTTTGAAAATCTCTTCCGCAATTCGGAAAATGTTTTCTTTTTCATTGTAAGTTGGAATAATTATTAAAGCTTTCATTAGTCTTTTTCGATTTTATTTTTTAAATGTTTTATACTCTCATTTAAAGATAACGGTTTAAATCCGGTCTCATTAATAACCTTGTCTATACAAAAACTTGAGTTTTTGGGTCTTACAGCTTTTTGATTTAAATCGTCTGTAGTAATTGGTTTGATTAAGTCAGCATTATAATTAAATATTTCTGCGATCCTTATTGCAAATTCAAATCTGCTGACACTGTCTGTCCCTGCTAAATGGAAAATCCCCGTTTTTTCAAGCTTAATTAAAGTCCATGTGAATTCTGCAAGGTTCGAAGCCAGTGTTGGATTGGTGATCTGATCGGTAACTATTTTTATTTCCTTTTCCTCTTTCAGATTTTTAATTACAAAAGTAGCGAAATTTTCCTTTTTTTGAAATTTGTCGTAATCGAATAAAGTTGATGTTCTGATTATTGAAAAGTCAATTCCTGATGCAATAACAGTATTTTCTGCTGCAAGCTTCGACCTGCCGTAATAATTAATCGGATTAGCCCTGTCGGTTTCCCTGTAGTTCCCTTTAGAACCATCAAAAATAAAATCGGTTGAAAACTGAATAAACTTAGAATTTACACTATTTCCAAATTTAGTAAGATTTTTGACAATATCCACATTATTTTTCCAGCATATTTCTTTATTTGCCTCACAATTGTCAACATTATTATATCCGGCTGCATTAACAATAAAAGCTGGTTTAAAATCATTAATTATTTTTTTGGTATCCTCTAAACTTGTTACATCAGTTGATTTATATTCAAAACCATCCATATTTGTGCTTGATTCATTATCTTTGTCTATCCCGAGCACATGGAATTTACCTGTTGTCCTGATCCCGATATTTCTTCCGAGAAGACCGTTACAACCGATAAGTAATATATTAACCATTGTTCAGAATACCTTTGTTTTAAACTCTTCCAACTGCTCGCTGCTCTTGATTGATGCTTTAAAACCGCCTACCTTACTCCCGAAAATAGAGGCTTTAACCGGATCTTGAGTTTCAAGGTAATTTAATACGAAACCGCTTGAGAAAGCATCACCGCATCCTGTTGCGTGAGTTGATTCTTCATATATGTAAGATTTTATTCTATCCCAGCAAATTTCATCATCCTTTAAATAAGCTATTATTGAACCCCTTTCCCCAAGAGTAATTATTGAGATTTTTGTGTTACCCTTAATAAGTTCTTTTGCAAAATTAACAATTTCTTTATCTGATTTAAAACTTTTGCCTTTTATAGATTCACCTTCAGTTTGATTCATCTGTACAATATCAGCAAGTTTCATCCATTTATTCCAGTCTCCCCGTTTCTTTAATATCCTCTCTCCTTTTTTTCCAAATCCCATTAATAGACTATGAATATCAAGAAAAATTAATCCCTTGTAGATTTCTCGGATTTTGACAAATGAATTATATTTTAATTCTCGGCCTGATACAAAATTTATCAATAATATATCAAAACCTATTGAAAAATCTATTTCTTCCGGTTCTATATATGGAAGGATCTGTTTCGAGAATTCTGTTCTTTTAAATCTATCACTGTAAACAAGTTTTACTCTATTATTTTTCTGATGTACTTTGATAAGATTATCTGTATTGACATTTCCGAGTTTATCCACTTTTGTTTTAATATCTTCATAGATATCCTCACCTGCTTTGGTAGCCAAATAAATTTTTGCTTTGTCATTCAGCAAATACGACAATATCAATGCGTTATAGTAAACACCTCCATAACCCCTTATAATGTTCCCGTCGAAAGTATGGATTTCATCAACCACCGGATGACCAATAAGACCTATTTTTTTCATTGTCAAATTTTAAAACCATTATTTTTGAATTCATTTAATTTGTTTTTTACTTCAGCATCTTGAAGCGCGATGATTTTTGCAGCCATAACAGCACTGTTTCTAGCACCCGCTTTATCAAGTGCCATTGTGGCAACAGGTATACCTGCGGGCATTTGCAGAATTGAGAGAGCCGCATCGAGACCACCTAAACTGGATGCATTTAAGGGAACACCGATAACCGGTATAGAGGTCATTGATGCCATTACACCTGGAAGGTGAGCCGCCATTCCTGCCATAGCTATTACACACGTGAAGCCGTTTTCTTCCAAAGAGAGAGAAAAATTTCTCACTTCCTCACTATTCCTGTGAGCAGATAAAAACCGGGTTTCATATTCTATACCAAAGTATTCGAGGTATTTTTGGCATTCGTCAATAAAAAGTTTGTCCGATTTGCTGCCGGCTATCACTGCAACCTTACTCATAGGTCCTCCCGGTTTTTTCGTGAATCAAAATTGGTTAAACTTTTTGAATACCTTTTTCAAAAAAGTTGCATGTAAAATTAATAAAAAAATTATAGTTTTACAAGATTAATTCTGCTTTACAGCATATTCATATTCATTAGATGCAAACTTAAGTTGTTCTATTATACATAATATTTTTTTTCCTAAGCTGGAATTGTTGAGACAGCGAAATTCTCAACACGCTGTTTAATGGAATTTATTAATATATTCAGTACTAAAATTAATTGTAATCTCAGTTGTAAAAAAAAGGGGACAGCAAATACCTATCCCCTTTTAACACTTTAAAATATTAAATTTATGCAGTATATACGGACACTAATTTTCTTTGGCCTTTACCGGTTTCAAATTTAACAATACCGTCACTTGTAGCAAATAGAGTATCATCTCCGCCCTTTTTCACATTTAATCCGGGATGAAATTTAGTTCCTCTTTGCCTGATAAGGATGCTTCCGGCACTCACTTGCTGACCGCCAAATCTCTTGACACCCAGTCTCTGTGCATTACTGTCCCGTCCGTTTCGTGAACTTCCAACACCTTTTTTATGTGCCATGGTTATAACCTCTTAATATAATTTTACTTTTCTTTCTCTTTATCTTTTTTTACAGTCTTTTTTACACTGGATTTTGCAGGTGTTTTCTTAGGTTCTGCTTTTTTTACTGTCTTTTTCTTTGCTGCTGCAGCTTTAGGTTTTTCTGCTGCTTCTTTTTTTGCCTCAGTTTTCTTTTTTGGCGCAGCCTTTTTCTTCACCTCTTTTTCTTCCGTTTTTTTCTCGACTTTTTTCACTTCAGTTTTCGGTGCAGTTTTTTCTTTTACTTTAGGTACAGCTTTGGGCTTTTTCGGCGCAGCTTTCTTCTTTTCAACAGCTTTTTCGGTTTTTTCTGCTTCCGGTTTTACCCCTTTTGGTTTTACTTTACCTTTATAAATATCATCTATCATAATAACTGTATATGCGGTCCTGTGTCCTCTGGTGACCTTTGAATCTTTTCTCTTTTTGTACTTGTGAACTATGATCTTTTCGCCTTTATAATGCTTTTCAACTTTACCAATAACAGTATAGTCTGATAAAGTGGGAGTGCCAATTTCAACCTGATCATCATCTACGTAGAGCAACACATCCTTTAATTCA
>JBHPGK010000062.1:0-15903 GCA_042570605.1 Candidatus Zhuqueibacterota bacterium | reverse complement strand
AAGCTAAAGTTTCCTGCAAGAAATTCGTAAGAGAATTTGAATTTGATCCTGAAAAAGAGCCGAAAGTTGGTGAAGAAATAAAAGTGGATATTTTTTCTGAAGGTGAATCAGTTATTATTAGCGGAAAATCAAAAGGCAAAGGATTCGAAGGTGTTATGAAAAGGCATGGCTTCAGCGGCGGTCAAAAGACACATGGGCAATCCGACAGAATGCGGGCACCTGGGTCTATCGGTAACTCATCCTGGCCTTCACGGGTTTGGAAAGGCATGAAAATGCCTGGAAGAAGCGGAAACCGTAAAATAACTCAAAAAAGTATTAAAATCGTTAAGATATTTAACGATAAGAACATAATGTTGGTTAAAGGGGCAGTTCCGGGAAGAAAGAATTCACTTGTCGAAATAAGAGGATAAGAATTTACAATGGAATATCCAGTATATAAAATTGACGGTACTAAAACCAGTAAAAAAGTTAAGCTGGATGAGTATTATTTTGGTATTGAGTCGAGTGATAGTTCAATCTATTATTCTGTGCTTGCAGAGCAAGCTCATAAACGCCAGGGTACACACTGCACAAAAAACAGGTCTGCGGTCAGTGGTGGAGGCAGGAAACCATTCAGACAGAAAGGCACAGGAAGAGCGAGACAGGGTACAAGTAGTTCAGGGCTTTTGAGAGGCGGCGGTAGAATTTTTGGTCCTACTCCACATGAGTATAAATACAAAGTTTCCAAAAAGGTAAGAGATCTTGCAAAAAGATCCTCTCTTTCATATAAAGCCAAGGAAGAAAAAATAATAATCGTAGAAGACTTTGACTTTGATGAACCAAAGACTAAAAATATGGCGAATATTCTTCAAGCATTGGAATTAAATAAAGAAAAAACTCTTCTGTTGACGCTGGAAACATCAAAAAGTCTATTAAAGTCTTGCGGAAATATTGTCAAACTTCAGGTCAAAGAATTTTCAAGCGCTTCCACTTATGATATTTTAAATTCGAGTTTATTGATGATCCAAGAAGGTGTGATTAAATCTTTAAAGAAGGTAAAAACTGAAAATGAGTAAGAAATCTTTCATTTTACTGAGGCCTCTGGTAACGGAGAAAATTAGCAACTTGCAGGAAAAAGAAAACAAGTATGCTTTCGAAGTTAGAAGAGATGCTAATAAAATCGAGATTAAAGATGCTATTGAAAGTAAATTTAATGTTCGGGTTAAATCTGTCAGGACTATGCAGGTTTTAGGAAAAACCAAGAGACTCGGCAGGTATGAGGGTAGAAGAAGAAGCTGGAAAAAAGCCATAGTAACACTGGAAAAAGATTTCAAGATAGATTTATTTGAAAGTGAGTAGAGAAAATGGGAATTAAAAGTTATAAACCTTTAACACCGACACAGAGGTATAAAACCACTTTAACGTTTGACGAAATTACTTCTGAAACTTCTGAGAAAAGTCTGCTTTCACCAATGAAGAAGAAAGGCGGAAGAAATAATTTAGGGAGAATTACTGTCAGGAGGAGAGGTGGCGGTCATAAGAGAAAATACAGAATTGTCGATTTTAAAAGGGATAAATTTGATATTCCCGGGAAAGTAAAAAGTATAGAATATGATCCAAATAGAAGCGCAAACATTGCTTTGATAAACTATGTTGATGGAGAAAAGCGATACATATTGGCGCCATTGAATTTAAAAGTGGGCGATACTGTAATTTCCGGTGAAAAGGCAGAAATCAAAATCGGTAATGCATTGCCGCTTCAAAAAATTCCTTTAGGTTCTACTGTTCATAACGTGGAACTTGTTGAAAAAAAAGGAGGCGCTTTAGCACGAAGTGCAGGATCATCGATTCAGTTAATGGCTAAAGAAGGTAAAAATGCTATATTGAAACTTCCTTCCGGTGAAGTTAGAATGGTATCCTTAAAATGTTATGCTACTCTTGGACAGATTGGGAACATTGATCATGAGAATGTAACTATTGGTAAAGCTGGAAGAAGCAGATGGCTGGGCAAGAGACCCAAAGTCCGGGGGGTTGCAATGAATCCGGTTGACCATCCAATGGGCGGCGGCGAAGGAAAGGCTTCAGGTGGAAGGCATCCTTGCTCACCCTGGGGTAAAGTTTCAAAGGGTTTAAAAACCAGAAGGAAAAGTAAATCAGATAAGCTTATTATTAAACGCAGAAAATAATTCAGATTTTTAAGGAGAAAAATGGCAAGGTCAATTAAAAAAGGTCCATATGTTAGTGACAAGCTGCAGAAAAAGATTCAGAAGTTGAATGAAATTACTCAAAAGAAAGTAATAAAAACCTGGGCAAGAAGGTCTACAATACCTCCGGAATTTGTTGGGCATACAATAGCTGTTCATAACGGACAAAAGTTCATTCCGGTGTATATAACGGAAAATATGGTTGGTCATAAACTGGGTGAGTTCTCGCATACAAGGACTTATCGAGGCCATTCCGGTAAAATAACTGAAAGATCTACAGCATTAAAATAAATTGGGTGATAACCGTGGAAGGAATAGCAAAACTAAGATTTGCAAGGGGATCTGCAAGAAAATTTCGGAGAGTAGCCGAATTAATTAAAGGTAAAAATGTAGAAGAAGCTTTAAATATTCTTCACTTTTCTAATAAAGCAGCATCACTTCCCTTGGAGAAGACTCTGAGGTCTGCTCTGGCAAATTTATTAAATGAAGAAGGTACAAAAGTAGAAACCGAAAATTTGTCAGTTCAGAATGTGGTTGTTGATGCCGGACCAATGGCAAAAAGATTTAGACCTGCTCCGATGGGCAGGGCTATGAGAATAAGAAAAAGATATAGTCACATTACAATAGCAGTTGGAGACAACTAATAATAATTGGAGGGTCTTTTGGGTCAAAAAACACATCCTATAGGTTTTAGATTAGGAATAATAAAGACCTGGGATTCAAACTGGTTTGATGAGAGAAATTTTGCAGATAAACTACACGAAGATTTAATGCTCCGCAAATATCTGAGGAACAGGCTTCAAAATGCCGGAGTATCTAAGATTGAAATCGAGAGAACTCCGCAAAAAGTTATTTTGAATATTAATACTGCAAGACCGGGTATTGTAATCGGAAGAAAAGGTGCGGAGGTTGATAAATTAAAAGAAGAATTGAAGAAATTAACCAGCAAAGAAATTCAGATAAATATTAATGAGATAAAAAGGCCGGAACTTGATGCTTATCTCGTTGCTGAGAACATAGCGCGGCAAATTGAAGCAAAAATTTCACTTAGAAGAGTTATGAAAAAGGCTATTATGTCAACAATGCGTATGGGAGCAGAAGGTGTCAGAGTAAAATGTTCCGGAAGACTCGGGGGTGCTGAAATGGCAAGAAGTGAGCAGTATAAAGACGGTAAAATCCCCCTTCATACATTAAGAGCTGATATCGATTATGCTGTTGCAACAGCCGTAACAACTTATGGCGTAATCGGTGTAAAAGTATGGATTTATCTTGGTGAAATACTAACCCCTTCATTTAAGCAGAAATAAATTGAGGATGATTTGTCATGTTAATGCCGAAAAAGGTTAAATTTAGAAAACAACAGCGCGGAAGAATGAGAGGGAAGGCTTATCGTGGTTCAAAACTGAGTTTTGGACAATTTGGTCTTAAGGCACTTGAACCGGGTTGGATTACATCTCAGCAGATAGAAGCATCAAGAATCGCTATCACAAGGCATATTAAAAGAGGTGGAAAAGTGTGGATCCGGATTTTTCCGGATAAACCTGTTACTGAAAAACCTGCAGAAACAAGAATGGGAAAAGGAAAAGGCACGCCTGAATATTGGGTTGCGGTAGTAAAACCAGGCAGGATATTGTTTGAAGTTGAAGGTGTTTCTGAAGAACTTGCAAAAGAGGCTATTCGGCTAGCTCAACATAAATTACCTATTAAAACTGTTTTTATAAAGTAAAGGTTTAAATTCTGGAGTACAATATTATGAAAATGAATGAAATTAAGGAAATGCCGAAAGAAGAATTGGAAGCTGCTCTTGAAGATAAGATAGTTGAGCTTGAAAATTTAGAGTTCCAGCTTTCCATTCACCAGATTGATAATCCAATGCTGATCAGGCAGACAAGAAGAGATATTGCGAGGATAAAAACAGTATTAAGAGAATTTGAACTTGGTTTAAGAAAATCTAAAGAGGTAAAATCATAATTACCGGAGTATGTAAATGAGAGGAATTAGAAAAACGATATCAGGGGTGGTTACTAGTAATAAGGCGGATAAAACTGCTACAGTTTTAGCTTCAAGAAAATTGAAACACCCATTTTATGGAAAATTTTATGTTCAATCAAAAAAATATTTAGTTCATGATGAAGAAAATGCATGTAATATTGGTGATAAGGTTAAGATAATGGAATGTAGACCTATTTCAAGAAGAAAAAGATGGAGATTGGTTGAAATAGTTGAGAAAGCAAAATAAGATTTCTTGAGGTTATAATGATACAAGAAGAAACAAAATTAAACGTAGCAGATAATACCGGAGCTAAAAAAATTCAGTGCATTAGAATATTAGGCGGTACAAGAAAGAAATTCGCTGAGATAGGAGATGTTATTGTTATCACTGTAAAAAGTGCAATACCCGGCGGTGTTATTAAAAAAGGGGAGCTCTCCAAAGCTGTTGTGGTCAGGACTAAAAAGGAACTCCGCAGAAAAGACGGTTCCTATATAAGGTTTGACGAAAATGCTGCAGTATTAATTGATGAAAATCATGAGCCTAAAGGTACCAGGATTTTTGGTCCCATCGGCAGGGAATTAAGAGAGAAACAGTATATGAAAATAGTTTCTCTTGCACCTGAAGTATTATAAATAATCTGGAATAGAAAAATGAAAATCAAAAAAAATGATTCAGTAATAATAATAAGCGGCAATTATAAAGGTAAAACTGGTAAGGTTTTAAAAGTTTTTCCTAAGAAAAAAAGAGCCCTTGTTGAAGGAGTGAATTTAATTAAGAAACATTCGAAACCTTCTCAACAGCATCCTCAAGGTGGGATCGTTGAGAAAGAGGCTTCGGTAAATATTTCAAATTTAATGGTGATTGCACCTGACGGTAAACCGACAAGGATCGGAAAAAAGATATTAGAGGACGGCTCTAGAGTCAGGATTTGTAAAAGAACGAATGAAATGATTGACAAGTAAAATATTGGTGTGAGAAATGAGTGATATGCCCAGATTAAAAGAACAATATTTAAAGAAAGTAGTTCCTGCTCTTATGGAACACTTCAAATACAAAAATATTAATGAAGTCCCGAAGGTTGAAAAAATATCTATTAATATTGGTGCCGGTAATGAAGGTGTTCTGAATCCGAAAATGCTGGAAACGTTTTCTAAAGAGTTAGGCCGGATTACAGGTCAGAAACCTGCAATAACCAAAGCGAAGAAATCTATTTCCAACTTCAAGTTGAGGAAGGGTATGCCTGTTGGAATCAGGGTTACCTTAAGAAAAAGCAGAATGTATGAATTCCTTGACAGGTTAATTTCTATTGCAATTCCGCGTATAAGGGATTTTAGAGGTGTTTCAGATAAAGCATTCGACGGCAGGGGCAATTTTAATATGGGAATTAAAGAACAGATTATTTTCCCTGAAATAAATTATGATGATGTTGAAAAAATTAAAGGTTTTAACATTACGATTATAACTTCAGCCGCTTCTGATGAAGAAGCATATGAACTATTAAAAGATATGGGAATGCCGTTCAGGAAAAAATAAAAAGGAAGGTAGAAATTGGCAAAAAAATCATTAATAGCTAAACAGAGCAGGCCTCAAAAATTTAAAGTTAGAGGATACAACCGCTGTAAAAAGTGCGGGAGGTCGAGAGCATATATAAGAAAATTTGGGCTGTGCAGAATTTGTTTCAGGGAATTGGCACTTGATGGTAAAATTCCCGGTATTGTAAAGGCCAGTTGGTAAAAACGAAAGGAGAATTAATGTCAGTTACTGATCCAATTTCCGATTATCTGATAAGGATTAAAAATGCCTGCAGGGCTAAGCATTTGAAAGCTGACATCCCTGCCTCAAAGCTGAAATTAGAGATTACAAAGATATTGCTTGAAGAAGGCTACATAAAAGATTATGCATATATTGATGATGAAAGGCAGGGTATTGTTAGAGTTTATATAAAATATGATAATGAAATGGTCCCGGTTATTGAAGATATAAAAAGAATTAGCAAGCCGGGAAGAAGGATTTATGCTAATGTAGAAAATATGCCCAGAGTAAAAAACAATCTGGGAATTGCAATATTATCCACTTCAAAAGGAGTGATAACTAATAAAAGAGCTTCGAATATGAAGGTTGGTGGTGAAGTCCTTTGTTATGTATGGTAAAAGTATAGGAGTTTCAAATTGTCAAGAATAGGTAAAGAACCGATTAATATCCCCGAAAATGTTGAAATATTTGTTGTGGGGAATAAAGTTACTGTAAAAGGACCAAAAGGAGAACTTTCACAGGAAGTTCATCCTGAAATAAAAGTCAGGATTGAGGATAATACTATTTTTGTTGAAAGACCGAATGATACAAAGTTTTTTAGCTCAATTCACGGTTTATACAGAGCGTTAATAAATAATATGGTTATTGGAGTATCGGAAGGGTATAATAAAATTCTGTCAATCGTTGGGGTTGGATATAAAGCTGAATTAAAAGGAAAGGCTCTGGTACTTAGCCTCGGTTTTTCTCATCCTGTTGGTTTTGTACCTCCTCCGGGGATAGATTTTACATTAAATTCACCGACTGAAATTGTAGTATCAGGTATAAATAAGGAATTGGTTGGAAAACTTGCCGGTAAAATCAGAAATATAAAACCGCCCGAACCATATAAAGGTAAAGGTGTCAGATATAAGGATGAGCAAGTAAAGAGAAAAGCAGGTAAAACAACGGCATAAGGTATAGAGATGAAAGATAAGTTTAAAGAAAAAACTCGTAAAAGAGCAAAACATAAAATGAGGGTCAGGAAAAAAATATCAGGAACTCCTGAAAGACCCCGTTTGTCTGTAAAGAGGTCATTGTATCATGTTTATGCTCAATTGATTGATGACATAAATGGTGTAACACTCGCAAGCGCATCAAGCTTACTTAAAGAGATAAAACATAAAAAGGAAAAAGGCAAGCTCTGGAAAAGTGTTGAAGTAGGGAAGCTGCTTGCAAAGAATGCTTTAAGTAAGAATATAAATGAAGTGGTTTTTGACAAAAGCAATTATAAGTATCATGGCAGAATAAAAGCATTGGCGGATGGCGCCAGAGAAGGCGGTTTAAAATTTTAATAATTTACTAATAAAGTTGGAGTGTGAAATTGGAAATTAAAATTCCACCAGATGTAGAATTAAAAGAAAAAGTAGTACATATCAACCGTGTTGCCAAAGTTGTAAAAGGGGGTAGAAGGTTCAGTTTCAATGCAATAGTTGTTGTTGGCGATGAGAAGAGTCATGTTGGATATGGATTAGGAAAAGCTAATGAAGTTACAGACGCTATAACGAAAGGCATTGAAAATGCGAAAAAGGAACTTGTCAGAGTTCCTGTTATGAACGGCACAATACCTTATTCTATCATTGGAAAATATGGGGCAGCTGAAGTACTGTTGAAACCTGCATCTCCAGGTACCGGTGTAATTGCAGGCGGTCCGGTAAGAGCTATTATGGAAGCTGCTGGAATTCAGAATATATTAACAAAGTCATTAAGGTCTTCAAATCCGCATAATGTTGTAAAAGCCACAATAGAAGCCTTAAAAATGCTTAAAGATCCGTTAACAATGGCTAAAAAGAGAAATATTAATATTAAAAAGTTGTATGAATGATGGAAAAGAAAATTAAAATTACGCAGGTTAGAAGTTCAATCGGCAGACTAAAGAAGCAAAAAGCGACACTTGCTGCCTTGGGATTAAGAAAAATGCATCAAAGTGTAATTAAGGATGATATTCCTCAGATCAGAGGCATGATCAGAGTTGTCAATCACTTGGTTCAAGTTGAAAATGTAAATTAATCGGAAGAAATGTCATGGATTTAAATTCGTTAAAAGCGCCTGAAGGTTCAAGAAAAAGCCAAAAGAGAATTGGCAGAGGTCCAGGATCGGGTACCGGTGTAACCGCCGGAAAAGGTCATAAAGGTCAAAAGTCGCGATCAGGCTACAAGACAAAAGCGTGGTTTGAAGGCGGACAAATGCCTCTTCAAAGGCGAATACCCAAATTTGGTTTTACAAATATTTTCAGGAAAGAATATCAGATAATAAATCTTAGCAGGCTTTCCTTATTTAAAAAGACCCGGAAAGCGGATATAGAAGCTTTTTTAAAAAAAGGACTGATAAAGAAGAAAAATATACCTGTTAAGATATTAGGCAACGGTGAAATTGATTTTGCACTCGAAATCAGTGCACATAAATTTAGCAAAACAGCAACTGAAAAAATCACAAATGCCGGTGGCAAGGTAACAATATTATGATTCAGACTATCCAGAGCATATTTAAGATTCATGAACTAAGAAAACGGATCTTTTTTACCTTGGGAATACTTGTTGTTTACCGTCTTGGCGGGCATGTCCCTTCACCGGGAATAAACGCTGTGGCTTTAGGTGAATATTTCAGAAGTATTGCCGCAAGTCAAACACTCTTTGGCTTATATGATATGTTTGTTGGAGGAGCTTTTCAAAAAGCTACCATATTTGCTACCGGGATTATGCCATATATTAGTGCATCGATTATTCTCCAGCTTATGGGCGCCGTGGTACCCTATTTTCAGAAACTGCAGAAAGAAGGCGAAGAAGGAAGAAAGAAAATTACCCAGTATACAAGATATGGTACAGTTCTTATAGCTGCGATGCAGGCTTGGGGTATAAGTGTATTTCTTGAATCGATTGCTCCGGCACAGGATGGTCTTCTTGTTGTTCCTTTTCCGGGTTGGGGATTCAGATTGCTAACAATGTTAACTTTAACCTGCGGTACGATTTTCATAATGTGGCTCGGTGAACAGATCACTGAACGTGGAATAGGGAACGGTATATCTTTGATAATATTTATTGGAATTATTGCCCGTTATCCCGGAAGCTTCTTAGCAGAGTTTAACTATATCCTTGAAGGGACAAGAACTGTTCTGGTGGAACTTTTCTTGCTGGGAACCATGTTTGCAACAATTGCTGCTGTTGTCCTGTTAACTCAGGGGACACGAAAAATCCCGGTTCAATATGCTAAAAGAGTAATAGGGAGAAAGGTCTATGGCGGCCAGGCTACTCATATTCCTATGAGAGTTAATACTGCGGGTGTTATGCCGATTATTTTTGCACAGGCGATAATGTTCATGCCGCAGACTGTTACTACCTTCTTTCCCAGTAGTGAGTTAATGCAGACTTTTGCAGGATATTTTTCTGTAAACAATATTATATACTGGATGTTTGAATTTCTTTTGATCGTGTTCTTTACATATTTTTATACAGCTATAGCTTTTAATCCTGTTGATGTAGCTGACAACATGAAAAAGTACGGAGGTTTTATACCTGGAGTAAGACCGGGTAAAAAGACGTCTGATTTCTTGGATAATATTCTAACCAGGATAACTCTCCCGGGCGCTATATTTTTAGGTTTTATCACAATATTTCCTTATTTCGTTCAGAAGATAACCCATGTAGATTGGAGTTTTGCAAATATCTTCGGGGGGACCGGACTTTTAATTGTTGTAGGTGTTGCTCTTGATACTCTTCAGCAAATCGAGTCTCATTTATTGATGAGACATTATGACGGTTTTATGAAAGCCGGAAAGCTAAGAGGCAGAAGATAATATGAGATTTGTGTTTTTAGGTGCCCCGGGTGTTGGAAAAGGCACTCAGGGGGATTTGATTGTTAAAAAACTTAATATTCCAAAAATTTCCACAGGTGATATTTTAAGAGAAGCTATAAAAAATAAAACCGAAGTCGGTTTAAAAGCTGAAGGTTATGTCAAAAGTGGTGAATTGGTTCCGGATAAAATCATCTATGAACTGGTCAGAGAAAGACTACTTCAGAATGATGTACAAAAAGGATTTATTTTCGATGGTTTTCCCAGGAACATTGAACAGGCTGAATTTTTGTATAGTGCACTTTCTGAGCTGAAAATGGCGGTTGAAAAAGTGATTAATATTCATGTCGATGAATTAGAGTTGATTAAAAGACTTTCCTCAAGACGAATTTGCAGAAAATGCGGTCATGTTTATAATCTGGTTACTTCTCCACCGGCAGCAGATGGTATTTGTGATGTAGATAAAGGTGAGTTATATCAAAGACCTGATGACAGCGAAGAAGTGATTGTCAACAGGTTGGAAGTATATAAAAAACAAACAAAGCCGTTAATTGATTATTATTCCGGTAAAGGAATTCTATTTAATGTTGAAGGCTCGGGAAACATTGATGAAATAAATAAGAATATTGAGAAAATACTGGTAAATTAGTAAAAATGATTGTACTTCATTCAGAAAATGAAATTGAATTAATTGCGGAAAGTGCAAGGATAGTAGGCTTAATATTAAATGAATTGGAAAAAATAATCAAACCGGGTATGACGACTGAGGATATTGATAAAAAAATTGAAGAAATGATTTATTCATACGGAGGCAAACCCGCTTTTAAAGGTTATCGGGGTTACCCAGCCAGCAGTTGTATTTCTATCGATGAGGTTGTTGTTCATGGAATTCCCGGTAATCAGGTTATCAAAGAAGGACAGATTGTAACTATTGATATTGGAGTTGAAAAGGGAGAATATTTTGGTGATTCATGCAAGACATTTAAGATTGGGGATGTAGATTCTCTTAAAGAAAAGCTTGTGGAGGTCACTGAAAAAGCGATGTATATTGGGATAGAGAAATGTTTAGCAGGCGGCAGATTGCACGATGCATCTCATGCTATACAGAAATACGTGGAGAGCAACGGATTTAGCGTGGTTAGAGATATGGTTGGACATGGTATAGGCAAGCAGCTTCATATGGACCCTCCTGTACCACATTATGGTAAAGCAGGTACAGGACCTGAATTAAAAAATGGAATGGTTTTCTGCGTTGAACCGATGGTCAATGCGGGAACTTATGAGATAGAAATATTAGAAGATAAATGGACGGCAGTAACTATTGACAAAAAACCGTCTGCTCAGTTTGAACATACAATAGCAATAATAAATAACAAACCAAGGATTTTATCGGAAGTTTAGTTATGCCGAAAATCGAACCTATAAAAGTTGATGGAGTAATTAAAGAAACATTGCCTAATGCCACTTTTAAGGTGGAATTGAAAAACGGGCATGAAATATTGGCACATATTTCCGGAAAAATGAGAATGCATTTCATAAAAATTCTACCCGGAGATAAAGTGGCTATCGAGATGTCTCCATATGATCTAACTAAGGGTAGAATAGTATACAGATATAAGTAAGGCAGGAAAAAAATGAAAGTTCGAGCTTCAGTTAAAAAGATTTGTGATAAATGCAAAATTATTCGCAGAAAAGGCGTAGTCAGAGTAATCTGTGAAAACAAGAGACATAAACAAAGACAAGGTTAATCTCTATAAATTGGAGGCTTTAAGTGGCACGTATTTCAGGTGTTGATATACCGAAAGAAAAAAGGATATTAATTGCATTGACTTATATTTATGGTATTGGCAAATCATCCTCAAAAAAGATTTTGGAAAAAGCTAATATCGACCCGAATACAAGGGTACGGGAATTAAAAGATGAAGATATTGCCAAGATCCGTACTTTGATCGATGGTGAACATACTGTAGAAGGTTCCCTGAGAACTCAGGTTACAATGAATATAAAGCGGTTAATGGAAATCGGGTCTTACAGAGGCCTGAGACACAGGCGCGGTTTACCGCTTCGCGGTCAAAGAACTAAAACAAACGCCCGTACAAGAAAAGGTAAGAAAAAACTTGTGGGAGCGAGGAGAAAAAAAGTATAATATTGCTAACTTGGAGGATTTAGATTGGCTAAAGGTAAGAAGAAAAAAGCAGGTAAAAAGAAAGAGAAAGTCGATGCTAACGGCGTCGCTCATATAAAGGCAACATTTAATAATACTATTATTTCTCTTACGGATGTATATGGAAATGCAATAGCATGGTCATCGGGCGGCAAACTGGGTTTTAAAGGTTCAAGAAAAAACACTCCTTTTGCAGCTCAACTGGCAGCTCAATCTGCTGCAAAAGACGCCATGAGTCTTGGTTTAAGAAAGGTTGAGGTAAGGGTAAAAGGACCCGGTGGGGGAAGAGAAGCTGCAATAAGGTCTCTTCAAGCTGCAGGATTAGAAATTACAGCTATTAAGGATGTAACACCTATTCCACATAATGGATGCAGACCTCCAAAGAGAAGAAGAGTTTAATTTGTCTAATTTAAGGAGATATTAATGGCAAGGTACGTTGGTCCTGTATGTAAATTATGTAGAAGAGAAGGAGAGAAACTTTTTTTCAAAGGTTCAAGATGTTTATCAAATAAATGTTCATTTGAAAAAAGAGGCTATGCTCCGGGACAGCATGGTAAAACTAAAAGATTTAAAATTTCAGGATTTGGTATTCAATTAAGAGAAAAACAGAAACTGAAAACCAGTTACGGACTTCTCGAAAAACAGTTCAGGAATAGTTTCAGGAAGGCAGAAAGAGAAAAAGGAATTACTGGTGAAAACTTATTGAAAATCCTGGAAAGCAGGCTGGACAATGTTGTATTCAGATTTAGCTTTGCTCCATCCAGAAAAGCAGCCAGACAGTTAGTCAGACATAGGCACTATACTGTAAACGATAAAGTTGTAGATATTCCTTCTTATAGATTGAAAAAGGGAGATGTAGTCAAGGTTAGAGAAGGATCTAGAAAAATGGATATTTTTCATGAATCATTACGGAAAACCAGAGATGTAAGTGTTTTACCATGGCTTTCTCTTGATAAAGCGAATTTATCGGGTGTTTTTCTTGAAGTGCCCAACAGGGAAGATATTCCTGTAAATATTAATGAGAATTTAATTGTAGAGTTATATTCTAAATAAATGAGGAAAATAAATGAGTTTAGTAAATTTAATAATGCCGGAAAGTGTGGAAGTAGATGATGCTACTTATTCCTCTACTCATGGAAAATTTATTATTCAGCCGTTGGAAAGAGGTTTTGCTAATACAATTGGTAACGCCATGCGAAGAGTATTGTTGTCTTCATTGCCCGGTTCAGCAATAACTCACGTAAAAATCGATGGCATTCTTCATGAATTTTCCACAATTGAAGGCGTAATTCAGGATGTTCCTGAAATTATTTTGAACCTTAAAGAAGTTAAGTTAAAACTTCTTAACAAAAAACCTGACAAAATTACCTTGGATTTTAAAGGTAAAGGCGTTTTCAAGGCAGGAGATCTGATTAAAAATTCCACTGATTTTGAAATTCTAAATCCCGAACTCGTTATAGCAGAAATGGATGAGAAAGCTGATTTCAGTGTTGAATTAAGGATAGGGCGCGGAGTAGGTTATGTCTCTTCAGAAGAGAATAAACTTCCTGAACAGCCGATAGGAACAATTCCGATCGATTCGATCTTCACTCCTGTTAGAAATGTCACTTTTAAAGTTGAAAACACTCGTGTAGGACAAAGAACAGATTTTGAAAGACTTATACTTGATGTTACAACCAACGGCAGTATTACACCGGATGATGCTCTTACTTATGCCGGAAAGATTTTAAGTGATCACATTAATCTGTTCATTAATTTTGATGTGGAAACTGAGGAAGAACAGGCGAGAGAAATTGATGAGGAAACAATCAGGATCAGGAAACTTCTTAAGATGAGTGTTGAAGAACTTGAGCTTTCTGTCAGATCTTATAATTGCTTAAAAGCTGCGAATATTAAAACAATCGGTGATCTTGTAAGAAAAGAAGAAGGCGAAATGTTGAAATTCAGGAATTTTGGCCGTAAATCTTTATTGGAATTAAACAGCATTCTTCAGGAAAAGGGAATTCATTTTGGTATGGATGTTGATAAGTACCTTAAAGACGAAGAAGAATAAATGGGAAAATAAACTTGAAGGACAGATCTAAATGAAACACAGAAGAGTCGGTAGAAAGCTGGGAGTTACTAAAAGTCATAGAAAAGCGCTGCTTTCTAATTTAGCTATAAGCCTTTTTGAGAAAAAAAGCATAAGAACAACACTTTCAAAAGCAAAAGAAGTCAGCAGATACTCTGAAAGACTGATCACATTTGGAAAAAAGAATACTGTTGCTGCACGCAGACATGTTTATAAATTCCTTAAGAGCCATAAAATAGTGAAAGAACTGTTTGATGAAATTGCCCCGAATTACTCTGACAGGGATGGAGGTTATACCCGTGTACTGAAACTTGGAACCAGACCTGGTGATGGTGCTGAAATGGCAATAGTGGAGCTGTTAGGATACAAAAAGGCCAAAAAGAAGAAAAAAGAAAAAGCTGAAAAAAAAGACAAAAAAGCCGAAAAAAAAGGTGTTAAAGAATCCGTGAAAAACGGGGAAGATCAGTCTGTTGAAGAAGTGGCTGAAATAGAAGATAAAACTAAGGAAGAGACATCTGTTGAAGATCGGAAAGTTGTAAAAAAAGAGAAGAAAGAGAAAAAGAAAGAGAAAGTGAAAAAGAAAGAGGAACCTTCTGAAGAAAAAGTCTCCAAAGATGAAAAAATTATAGAGGAGAAAAGCTCTGAAGAAAAGGAAACTCAAGCAGAAAGTCCCTTAGAAGAAAAGAAGGATATAGCTAAAGAGTCAGAATCAGAACCGGAGGCTGGGGACAAAGAAACTGACAAAGATGATAAAAAGGCTGAAGATAAATAAAAATCGAATGACAAACAGATTTTCAATATTTAAATGGCAACTTTTTAGTTGCCTATTTTTTTGTCAATTTTTGCTTACAGCAAACGTTTATTCTCAAACCGGGAAATTTCATGCATTCTGGGCGACAAGATTCAGTCTTACTTCAGAGGAATCTATTGACAGGTTAATAGATTTTGCGGTAAAGGGAGGTTTTAACAACATTTTTGTACAGGTCCGAGGCAGAGGAGATGCCTTCTATAATAGCGAAATTGTCCCGAAAGCGGAAGAACTTGAAAAGTTAAATAATAAGGGGTTTGATCCTCTTAAAATAGCCATTGAAAAAGCACATGAAAAAAATATTAAAGTACATGCCTGGATAAATACTCTTTTTACCTGGTCAAAACCTGCTTTACCCCAAAATCAAAATCATATTGTTAACAGGCACCCTGATTGGTTTATGCAGAATCATCAGGGCAATCTGTCGGTTGATTTCCTGCAGGAAAATAATGTTGGAGGTTTGTATCTGAATCCATATCTGGTTGAAGTTAAGAATTATATTGAAAAGGTAATATTAGAGATTATCAAAAATTATAATGTAGATGGGATTCACCTTGATTATATCAGATATCCTTCTGATGAATTCGGATACTCTCTGGAAATAAGAAATGAATTTAAACAGAAAACCGGGGTGGATCCCGTTAGTCTGAATGGTGCTGCCGGTTCTAACAGCCGAAAATCAAAAATTAAAAACGAATGGATTAATTTTCGCGGCAATATTTTAACAGAATTTGTCAGTTATATTCTTAAAAAATGCAGGGAGGTCAAGCCGAAAATCAAGTATTCCTGCTCAGTCAAACCTGAAATCCAAGAAGCAAAAAACCACTTTCTGCAGTTTTGGGATGAATGGCTTAATAAAGATATTATTGATTTTGCAGTTGTAATGAACTATACTGAGGTTGATTCCAAATTCAAAAAAAGGCTCGAAAATATTTTAAAAAGTGTTTTAGGACATAAACTGGTAATAGGTATATCTTCATATAATCAATCGATTCCATCAGTAAACAGGAAGATAAAAATTTTAAATAATTATATAATCAAAGGAATTTGTATTTTTTCTTTTGATGATATAAAACAGAAAAATCAGGAGAATCTCTATTTAAAGC
>JBHPGK010000061.1:0-15976 GCA_042570605.1 Candidatus Zhuqueibacterota bacterium | reverse complement strand
TTAGATATAAATATACTTATAAATCCCCTGTTTATAATTCAAATCAAATTGTTTTGAATCCTGACCATTCTATAGATGAAATGCAGGGTAAAATTGTCGTTAGAACCTTAGCGAATTATGCTGAACATTTAAAGTTTAAAAAAGGATTGGGTAAACAGAATTTCTCTGATTTAGTTTGAGCTTCCGTCTTCTCTTTAAAGTAATTCTTGCCTTGAATAAATATCATTATATAAATAGATAAACTTTAATAAGCTTTAAAGCTTTTAAGTTTATATATTAGATAATTGACTTTTACTTAAATTGAATAAACCGGGAATGATCAGAATAAATCGAAATGTTAAATGAGGCGTATATGACTTTTACAAGAAAAATTCTCTCTTCTGTAAACCGAAGCGGATCCATTGTATCAGTTGGTCTGGATACTGATATAACAAAAATACCGCAATTCCTTTTAAAAGAAAAGGATCCCGTATTTGAATTTAACAAAATGATTATAGATGAGACTTACAGAATAGCTGCGGCATATAAACTGAATTTGGGATTTTATGAGAGTTTTGGAGCAAGGGGGTTTGAGTCAGCATTAAAAACTGTTGAATATATACCTGCAGAAGTTCTTAAAATTGGGGACGGTAAAAGAGGTGATATAGGGAATTCATCCAAAATGTATGCTAAAGCAATTTTTGAATATTTTAATTTTGATGCAGTTACCGTGAGTCCTTATATGGGTAAAGATTCAATAGAACCCTTTGCCGAATATAAAGATAAGGGTGTGTTTGTTTTGTGTATTACATCAAATCCAGGTGCAGGCGATTTTCAGAAAATCATTGATAAAGATGGTGTTCCGCTTTATTTAAGGGTACTTGAGAAAGTGAATGAATGGAATATTAACCGCAACTTAGGTGTCGTTGCCGGTGCCACGAAACCGGAAGAACTAATAGAGATAAAGAAACAGGCAAATGGAATGCCTATATTAATTCCCGGAGTAGGGAGCCAGGGTGGAGATTTACAGGCAGTTCTACGAAAAGAGGCCGATGAAGAGATTTTACTGATAAATTCTTCCAGAGGTATAATTTACGCGTCTGATGGAAAAGATTTTCATGCTGCAGCGAAGGAAAAACTTACCGCTTTGAATTTGGAAATTGAACAATCCCGGTCTTAGATCTGTTTAACAGGTGGGGGTAATTTGGAGAGTGATTTGAATAAATATAAATCAGAACTTATTGATTGTAAGCAAAAACTTGAATCACTCAGGATTGCTAACCGCTATAAATATCTGTCCGGTGGTAAGGAAATAGAGAATATTCAATTTAAAAGTTTGATCAATGAAATCCGGCAGTTGATTGAGATCGGGATCAACAATATTGAAGAAAATCACGAATATGCTGAAAGAAATGTAAAATCAATTCTTGAAAAATTACATAATAGAATTAATGACCTTGATAATTTCACAAAGGGGGATGAAAATTCCAAGAATATCTATAATGGAAATTTCTACTTTTAAATCCATCAACAATTTTAAATTTGTTTGTCTTTCCTGTTTATTTAATTAAACCATATGATTTTGCATCAGGGAGTGTTTTTAACCGGGATCGTCATTACAGAAAAACATATTTTTTGGAATAGCAATTATATTATTTGTATCTTTAATTTTGTATATCTGAACATCAATGCAAAATATTGTTTACTTTTAGATGAATTTTTCGTCTTTATATGTGTAAAAATCAATAATGAATATGAATTTCTATAAACTTGTATATTAAACCGGGAGAGTACTATTGAAAACAGTGGTCACAAGAATACTGTTTATTTTTCTATTTGTATTTAGCGGGGCAGTTTTCCCGCAGTCAACAGATATTGAATTGCAGAACAGGAATTATCAACGTGCAGTTGAAGAATTTGAAAATGAAAATTTCAAGAAAGCTGAAAGCTATGTCAGGAAAACGCTGAAAGCGAATCCTGAAAATGCAAATTCACATCATCTTCTGGCAAAAATTCTTCTTGAAACAAAGCCTACTTTATATAAACTCAGGTCGGAACTAGAATTCAAAAGAGCTTTGGAGAACGATCCGGATAATTTGACTTTTTTAATAGACCTCGGTTCTTTTTATCATGAACATAATAATCCTTATAAAGCTACACCACTATTTGAAAAAGCGCTGAGATTAGATCCTGATAATCCCACAATTCATTATTACCTGGCTCTTTCAATTGACAGAAAAGGACTGACTGATGAAGCGATCGAAATTGCGAATAAAGCTCTTGAAATCAATCCGGAATTTGACCGGGCAACGAAATTTCTTGATGTCGTAAATGAGCGCAGGATAATTTTTACCAGGGCAGAACGTGATCTGGTATTATATGAACCGAAATACTTTGATGAAGCGATAGAAATAGACAGGAGTTATGCTGAAATTTACTTCAGTCTTGGTTACAGGAATTTCCTTGAAGAAAATTTTCAGAAATCTATAAAAATCTTTGAGCAGATTTCCGAAAAATTACCGGACTATTTGAAATCCATCATATTTTTGTGGATAACTTATCAAGTAGAAGGGGAGTACGATAAATCCCGTGAATTATTTGATAAGTACAGAGAGACACTTGGAAATAATTACAACTTTATCTGGCAGATCTCGGAAATGATGCTGCCGGAATCGGATAAGAAAAAATATAAATCTTTACCGGAAGAGAACCGGGCGGAGTTTCTTCAAAAATTCTGGAAATCCCGCGATCCTTTATTTAGTTCAGAAAAAAGTGAACGGGAAATAGAGCATTATAAAAGAATTGCTTATGCGATCATAACCTTTTCTTCCGACGGTATGAAATGGGATAAAAGAGGCGAGGTCTGGATCAGGTTCGGTCCCCCCACGCATCTTGAAGAAATTCCCGTGCCGCCAAGGCAGATATGGACTTACGAAGAACTGGGATTGACATTAAAATTTGCCAAATTCGGTGACAGGTATGAACTGTTTGATTTTGACAAACAGGAATTGAGTTATTTCAGCAGGAATAATCCTCTGGGAAGTATGAGCCTCGGTCAAATAGCAAGGTTTGAGCAGTACCTTTCAGAATCTTCACAAAGTGCTATTTATAATGAGAAAGCGAGAGAAACATCAGAATTTTTCTCATATGATTATGGGGGAGATGCATTTCAGATTCCATATTATAAAGCTGATTTTAAAGAGATCTCCGGTAATACTAATTCTGAATTCTATTACGGTGTCCCGTTATCTTATTTCCCTTCTGAACCGGGGAAGAAGTTTGTACTTGATAATGCAATAGTTATTCTTGATGAATTCTGGAATGAAGTACACAAAAATATCTCCCAGGATGAGGTTAAAAGCGCGTCAAGTTCTTCAGGTGATATAGACAGTCTTATTATTTTTAAATCTGTCACTAATCTTAATCCCGGTGATTATTACATTTCAATTGAAGTTCATGATAAAAACTCCGGGAATATTGGTATTGTCAGGGAAAAAATCAATGTTAAACCTTTTGAACTTGAAGAATTTGCAATAAGCGATATTATTCTTGCTGTTGATATGAGCGGCGCTGAAACCGAATCCGTTTTTACAAAAGACGGCGTAAATATTTTTCCGCATCCTGCAAAACAGTTCAATAAAACTTTCCCGCTTTACCTCTATTTTGAGATATATAATCTTAAGTTTAACAGGCTTGCGAAAACAAAATTTAATGTCAGAACAATTGTTGCTGAATACCAGGAAGACAAAACAGGATTATCCGGCATTTTCAGCAAAGCTGCAAGTTTTCTCGGTTTAAAAAAAGTAAAGGGCTTAATAGAGAACTCCTATCCTTATGACGGTACATTAAAAGATGAAAAACTGCATTTCGGAGTTGATGCAGCTAATCTGAGCCCCGGTTTATATACGCTGATAATTATGGTTGAAGACCAGCTTTCTGGCAAAAAGATAGAAAGAAAACAGAATTTCTTATTATATTAAAAATGTGATAACCAGAATTATTACATGTCTCTTACTGGTCTGCCTCACAACATTCTCATATTCCTTTCAACAGGGAAATATTAATAAAATCACACTTTCTGTAGATGAAAAATCCAACCGGCTTTTGCTGCACTCTGAAATTGTTTTACATAACTTTTTGAATATTGATTCTTTTAAATTCCATCTCGGTTCGAAATTTATCCTGGAAGCTATTAAGGTTAATGATAAACAGGTATCATGGAAAAAATCAACTTCCGGTAATGAGGTTTTTTATATCTGCCCTCTATCGTTAGAGAAAAAACCGGCGGAAATTTCAATTAAATATTCCGGGCTAATAGATAATGAATTCATTGTGATCAGCCCTGATGTTAAATGGTTTCCTGAACCGGTTGGTCATAAAGTTGATAATTATAAAATATCGATCACACCTGCAAGTTTTGAATTATCAAGTTCCATTAGTCGTTCAATATCTGACGCTCCTGAAAATGATTATTTCTTTGAAGTACCATCTGCATTAAATGATTTTGCAGTTGTATTATTTAAGAATTTTCAAGCTAAAAAGATAAGATACAATGATAATACTGTCCTTACGGTCTATTCAAAATCTGTCGAAAAAAGCCATATTAATGAAATGAGGACTGCCGTTGAAAGCCTGCTTGGAATATTTATGGAGAATTTCGGATCAAATTATTCTTCAAAAACGATTAAAATATTTATGAGTTCTGACGTTTCCGGAAACAAAATTTTATCTGGTGTACATGGAATATTTTCTCCAAAGGTTTTAAATAACGACTCGGGGAGAATAACCGACAATAAAGATTTCTTTAAAAAGCTTTCTTACTCTTATTCGGATAACTGGCTTAAAAACACACCTGAGATTGAGAAAGAGGGTTTTAGAAACTATTTCGCCCAAATATTTCTTGAAAGATTATACGGTGTGGTTGAATCTGACAAAGTCTCTCAACAATATAAAAACTTGTTAACAGAGGCTGAAAATGGAATGCCTTATAAAATCCCTCTATTATTAAAAAACATTTCGCATCTTATCGGATACGAAAAATTTAAAAAAGTTTTGAAAAATATTACCATTAATAATGGATATATTTCAACAGCAAGTATAATAGAAAAAATCGATGAGCTGTACGGTAGAAACCTTAAATGGTATGTTCAGCAATTCATGGAAAGCAATGATCTGCCGGAAATCGAAATTAATTACAGCGTAATTCAGGATGAAAATAGTTATAAGGTAAATTTTTCTGTTTTCCAGCACTCTGAAAATGTATTTAAAGTACCGGTCGATATTGAGATCATATTTGAAAATGATTCAGAGTATAGAATAGTACTGATTGACAAAAAAGAGATGAATTTCAATCTGGAATTTGATATTAAGCCTGAAAATATAATTATAGATCCATATAAATTGTTTCTTGGAAAAATGGATGTAAAAGTAAATTGATAGTTATTTTGCAGTGATATCCAGCATATTCTGAAGAGCTGTTCGGGCGTGTTTTTTACTGTTTTCGTCAACATGAACAATATTGTAGTTTCCCAGTTTTTCAAGTGTAACAGCCAAGTCAAGCAGACCGATCTTCATCATATTAGGACATATCGATTTATGTAGAGGAAATACTGTTTTATCAGGATTCTCCCTGGCTGCTCTCATAACAAGATTTGTTTCGGTGCCGACAGCAATAATGGAACCTTCTGGAGCATCTTCGACATATTTTATTATTTTAGCTGTTGAGCCGTTTTCATCTACAATGTCAACTACTTTCCTGTCGCTTTCGGGATGGACAATTATTTTTATACCGGGATAATTATTCCTTGCCAGTGCGACATGTTCCGGCGTAAAAAAAGTATGAACATGGCAGAAACCATTCCACAAAATAACTTTTGAATTCCTGATCTGTTCTTCAGAATTCCCTCCAAGTTCCTTTTCGGGATTCCATACCAGAATTTTTTCTTCAGAAATACCCAATGACAGAGCCGTATTCATACCGAGATTTTCGTCAGGAAAGAAGAATATTTTCTCTTTTTTATCAAAATACCATTCAAATATTTTTTTACAGTTTGAAGAGGTTGTAACGCTTCCGTTATATTTGCCACAAAATGCCTTTAGATTAGTGTCGGAGTTCATATAGGTTAATGGAGTGATATTATCCGTTCCGACTATTTTGTCCAGCTCTTTCCATGCGATCTCTACATCATTTATATCAGCCATATCAGCTAAAGGGCATCCGGCTGTAACATCCGGGTGCTGCACTATCTGATGCGGTTTGGACAGCACTGCTGCTGCTTCAGCCATAAATCTAACACCGCAGAAGATTATAAACCTCGCATTTTCATTTTCTGAGGCTCTTTTAGCAAGTTCGAAAGAATCGCCCTTTATGTCACACAGGTTAATGATCTGGTCTCTCTGATAATGATGACCCAATATAAATATATTTTCCTTATGCAGAGCTTTTTTCTCTTTAATAAACTCAATTAATTCATCATCAGTCTTATTTTTCAAATATTCAGGTATTGATTCAATCATTTACTTTCCCGTTTTGTATTGATATACAATTTAAGCAATATTTTTAAAATAAAAAATCCCATTATTGGATAATGGGATTTTAGAAGAAAAATCATCTCAAAATTATTTTTTCTTTCCGCATAATTTATGCTTCATCAAATGTACTCGAAGGTTATTAATGCTTCCGGTAGGATCAATTTGTTTGGGGCATACTGCCTGGCAGTTATAGATGCTGTGGCATCTGAAAACACCGTGATCGTCTCCTACAAGCTCTAATCTTTCCGCATAAGCGGAGTCTCTTGAATCCTTAATAAACCTGTCAGCTTTCATCAGGGCAGCAGGGCCAAGGTATTTGGGATCTGTATCCACAACCGGACAGGAGGCGTAACAGGCGGAACATAGTATACAATCGACTATTAGATCGAGTTCTTTTCGTTCATCAAAGTTCTGTGCCCTTTCTTTTTCAGGATCAGGATTGCCCGCCATAAGATAAGGTTTGATATATTCATATGCTTTCCAGAAAGGAGTCTGATCAACAAAAAGATCCCTTATGACAGGAAGATGATTAAGAGGTTTGAGTGTAACAGTTTTTTTAAAGAATGCCACTTGAGTTTCGCATGCAAGCCTGTATTTCCCATTAATGCTCATTGCGCAGGATCCGCATATCCCTGCTCTGCATGAAGACCTGAAAGCAATAGAACCGTCAATATGATTCTGGATATAATAAAGGGCATCTAAAACGGTCATACCTTTTTCAAAAGGTACCTCAAAAGTTTGGAAATAAGGTTTTTTATCCTTATCCGGGTCAAATCTTTGAATTTTAATATTGTATTTGTCCATAGTATTTACTTCTTTAATTTTATGGTTAAAAATTAATATTTTCTTTCTTTCGGTTCCCAGGTTCCAAGCTCAACGTCGCTGTATTCGAATTTGGCTTCTTTCTCATCAAAATATGCCAGTGTATGTTTAAGGAATTTTTTATCATCTCTGACCGTAAAATCCATTCTATAATGTGAACCGCGGCTTTCCTCCCTGGCAAGAGCTCCGGCGGCGATTGTTTCTGCAACATCCAGATTGCCCTTTAATTCCAATAACCACATTAACTCGAGATTCAGTTTTCTGCCTTTATATTTTAATCCGATATTTTTATACCTTTTTTGCAGATCCTTAATTCCATCGACGGCTTTTTGGAGGTCTTTCTTGTTTCTGAAAATACCAACATTTTCATTCATTAGAGTGCCGAGTTGATTTTTAATATCTGTATATTTTTCTGAACCGTTTAAATTAATAAGATTGTTGATTTTTTCTTCCTCTTTTGCCAAACCGTCTTTTAAGGCATTTTCATCCGGTGGTGCTGAACCTGATTCGATATGTTTAACAGCACTCTGTCCTGCGATCTCTCCAAATACAATAGTTTCAAGCAGGGAATTTCCACCCAGTCTGTTTGCGCCATGAACCGAAACACTGGCGCATTCACCCGCTGCAAAAAATCCTTTTACTTTTGATTCGCAGTTTATATCCACATCTATGCCGCCCATTGTATAATGCTGCGCAGGAATAACGGGTATAGGTTCTTTAACCGGATCAACACCGGCAAAATTAATGGCAAGATCCCTGATACCCGGCAATTTTAATGAGATTTTCTTTTCTCCGAGATGCCTGAGGTCCAAATTCAGGTATTTGCCCTGAACACCTCTGCCCTCAATTACTTCTTTTGTCATGTTTCTGGAAGTGATATCTCTTGGAGCAATTTCCATCGCTTTAGCACTATCCGGATAATTTGCAAGAAATCTTTCACCTTTACTATTCATGAGATAGCCGCCTTCACCGCGGCATCCTTCAGTCATCAGAATATTGCTGCCGTAAAGTGTGGTAGGATGAAATTGTACAAATTCCATGTCCTTTAACGGAACTCCTGCCCAGTAAGGGATCGACATTGCCATCCCAGTGCTTATAAGAGCATTAGTGGTCTCACCGTAAATTCTTCCGGGACCTCCGGTTGCGAAAATCACGGCATCTGCTTTAAACATCTCAAGTTTACCTGTGGCAAGTTCCATTGCAATAACGCCATGGCATTTCCCATCCTGAACGACAAGTCTGGTAACTATCCACTCATTGTATTCGGTCATTTGCTGTCTTTCCGACCAGTCTTTATATTTTTTTATCTGCTCGTAAAGAGTATGAAGAAGAACATGACCGGTTTTATCAGTAGCATAGCATGTTCTGGGAAAACCTGCACCGCCAAATGGTCTTTGTGCAATTTTGCCGTCTTCAGTCCTTGAAAACGGACAGCCCCAGTGCTCCATTTCGTAGATCACTTTTGGTGCAATTTTTGTCATTAATATAGCTGCCGGCTGGTCAGCAAGATAATCGCTTCCTTTAACCGTATCAAATGCATGTCTCATGTAATCATCAAAACCACCTCTAACATGGTTGCCCAAAGATGCATTTATCCCGCCCTGGGCTTCGAGAGAATGTGACCGTAGAGGATGTACCTTTGAGATCACAGCAGCTTTATGGTTGTGTTTATTTATTTCTACGGCGGCTCTTAATCCTGCCAGTCCTCCGCCTACAACAATTACTTCATGATATTTCATAAAAAGTACCTTAATTTATAATTTTATAGATGAAAAATTTCCGGGAAAAATAAAAATAATCCATATACGGCTATAAAAAAACAAATTGCCACAGACCAGTATAAAAGTCTTAAATGCACTCTGGAAAGATTAAAAAATTCAGCAAGCATAATCCTAACACCGTTAAACAGATGAAATGCTACCGCAAGAAGCAGGAAATACTCAAATAAGTGCCCCATGGTATTGTCCCATTTTTCCAATGAGTGATTAAATGCTTCTTCACCAAATCTTGCATAACTTAGAGTCCATATATGCAGAAACAGGTATATGGATAAACCGATTCCTGTTATTCGATGAAAATAATAGGCGATCGTCCCCGAATTGAAATTTAAAATCAATTCCTTAAAATAATGCTTTATTATCCACATAAAAAATCCTTCTGGTTTTATTTATACTCCCTGGAATGGAAATAGAATATATGCCCCGAAAAAGAAAGACAAAATTCCTACAACAGCAAAGATCCATCCGATTACTTTTCTTGCCTTTTCACCCGGATTAAAATCCAGGTAGATCCCCCAAATTCCGTTTAATCCATGGTAGACAGCGCAGAGCAATAGAATCATATCAAAAATTATCCAATATGGTGAAATTAATCTTGCCTGGACTTTGTCAAAATTTAAAGGTTTTTCAAGGCCAAAATGAAGTACCCAGAAATGTACGAACAAGCCTATTACCAATATGGCTGCCGTAATCCTCTGTAAAAACCACGACCAAATACTTTTGTTGATTGATTCCATAGTTTGATTTACTTTTTTAATTTTTTAAAGGTTGAATTTATTAATTGAACGAATTTAGAATATTTTATTTACAAAATCAAATAATTTTTTTTGAGTTTTACATGAAAGTTGAAGTAAATACCAAAAATTATTGAAGTTAACAAGAAAAATTTTTTTTATGAAAGTTAAATTAATTTTTGATAGTGTATATTATTCACACTTGATATTGAACTATATATTATTTTGAGTAGCGGTCTATTACTTCCTGCAATCCGCTCCGGCATACGGGACAGAACTCAGTCACTTGTGAAGTTCTCATTATACAGTTAATAAAAGGGCGGAAAATACCCTTGGATGCATATCCGCCTCCTTCAAAAACACCTACAATGTTATTGTATTTTTCTTCATCAGGTGTCGGGACCGGAGTGCCTTCAGGGATCATACCTTTCCATTTGACATTTTTCTTATCATGCAGAGCAGTGAGATTAACTTCCCATGGTTCAACATCGGTAGGGTAGAATTCATTATAAGCAACGGCTGAAGAAAAATATTCATCACCGAGCCCGGCAAACTGGTGTCCGAACTCATGAACAAAAAGGAAGAACTTTCGCTTTTGATCAAGTGTGGATATTGAGTAAAGTTTAAATATTCCGCCGCCGCCGTATATCGGAGAATTTGCAATGATACAGATGTAATCATAAGGTGCATTTGCAGCAATATCTCTGAGCTTTTCATTTGCGTATGTTAATACATACCTGTCCAGTTCAAATGCATCGAAAGAACAGTCTAATATGGAATTTTTGAAAATGTTCCTGTTTGGCTGGTCGATCCCTGATTCTTCAGAAACCGATTCAATAAGCCTGACATTAAAATTCTTTTTATTGCTTTTAAAAGGTTCGGTTGAAAAAAGATTGTCAACTTTTTCATCGGCAGCTTTTTTTAATGCAGGTAATTCTGCTTTTGTGAAACCATCACCGAGAATGAGTATGTCAACCTTTTTATCGGGATCACCGTTATTAATTATATCAACAACTTTGAAATTTGTATATTTTATATCTTTTTTAATCAATATCCAATCGGGATCAATAATACGGTAATAGATCGATTTAAAGTAATTAGCTTTATCCCTGGTATATATTTCAAGTTTCACTTTCTTTTTTGGAAAAGGAAAAAGTACGGATTCATGAAAGGTGCGTGTTAAATTATACACTGCTTCAGTTGTGGTCTGCCATTCACCGAAAACACTGCAGAATCCCTGTGAAAATAGAAGTTGATTGGATTCTACATCAAATATTTTGAAAATATACTTACCGAAATTTGTCTTATCAATCAGGTCATTTTTACTTCCGGACCAGTAAGGCTCCATTTTAATTTTATCGAAACTTATTATTTCTGAATTTCTGGTTCCTGTGTGAAAAAAATCAAACCGCATGGTCTTATTAATAAAATAATTATCGAAATTCACAGGCTGTGCATAAATACTGAAAACAGGTATAATGATCACACAAAATATAATGATTTTTCTCATGACATACCCCTTTTTGCCAATTAATTATTTTTAAACAGGTCAGAGTGAAACTGAAGATGCTCACCTATAATCTGTTTCCAGTAATTCCAGTTTCCCGCACCTTCCTGTTCATGATATATATGGTCAATTTCCAGTGTTTCCAATTCTTCGTGAAGAGAGCTGTTTTCTTCAAGATTTATATCCTGCAGGCCCACACTCAAAAGAATATCGAGATTAGATAAGGATTCTAAATTTTTCAGGTCGTATCCATTCAAATTTGCACCTAATGAAGAAACATATCCAAACAAGTCAGGATTATTATTTGCAATACTGATAGCGCCTCCTCCTCCTGTACCAACACCTGAAATACCGCGGGAATGCCTGTCTGTTCTTGTAAGAAATGTATTATCGATAATATCGGCAATCTCAAGTACAAAGTCTTCATAGTCAAGTGCATTAACACCCTGGTTATCTCTGAAAATATTTGCACCGGCGCTGATAATGACAATAATCATCGAATGCTGATTTGCCTGTTTCTGCCAGTTGATCTGGTCATGAGTGAAATCAATTGATTCCCTGAGATTGTTCAGAAAATAGACTACCGGAACAGGGGAATCAGCCCTTTGCGGTATATAAGCAAAAAAGTCTATTTTTGTATCCAGAGCATCACTTTCATAATAAAAAACCCTTACAAGATCTTTATCATCATAGGCACAGGACATAAGTGTCAATGTCAGAATTAAGATTATTAGCTTTTTCATAATTTATTTTATTGAAATTCCCGCTGATAAAACCAAAGCGATTCTGTCATTATACCAGTAATTTTTCACCAGACCAAGTTCTAAAGTATACTTGAGTCTGCTTTTTTCTCTATATCTTTTTACCTGGTATTTATTCCCGATCGATATATAGTAACCATATTTTCTATTATCAATTTTCTTTTCGAGTTCAGGAATAAATCTATTAAATACCTTAAAAGTTATATAAGGTGTAAATTTCTCAAGTTCCTTTGATGCAATAACAACAGCAGATGCAAACCTGTCCAGATAAAACTGCGGTTTAACCGCTATTGCGATGTCATTTTTTTTATAAACCTGGAATTTACCGGAATAAGTGAAATAAGGTTTGGCAGCTGTCCCGGATGGATAATAATCTGTTATTTGTTGACCGGAATTAATATCCCTTGTTACAACTACACTGAATTGAGGAAGCAGGTACAGCCCGCAGGTAACTCCGAGTTCAAATGGAATTTTCCAATCATATCCTTTCGTAGTGCGTAAATTAACAAAAAGAGAAGAGTTCGTTATTCTGGTTAAATTAGTTGGTTTATCCTTAATATTTAAGTTTATATATTGCACATTCAAATTGGCATTGTAGCCTTTATTTATTCTTGCGGTTTCCATAGATGCCAGACATGAAAAAAACAGTAAGGGTGAAATCAGCAGTAGATATTTATAAAGTTTTATTTTCATATTAAATTTATTCAGTTAAGATATTTTAAAGGTTTAGCGAAAAAATCTTTTTCCAATATGTTTATTTGTTCCCCTGAGTTCATGTCTTTTAATGATAATTTGCCGGCACTTATTTCATCCGGTCCCATTATCATAACATAAGGTATATTATTGTTGTTTGCATACTTAAACTGTTTTTTAATTTTATCTTTAAAATTGATATAAATTTCACTTTCGATTTCGCACTCCCGCAGTTTTGATACGATCTTGACATATTTTTCAATATTTTCTTCTGAAAATGTTGTAACAAGAACTTTTGTCTTATTCACTGCATCCGGCAGCATATTCAGTTCAGTCATTACATCGATGATTCTTTCAATACCGATTGATGTTCCCGTTGCAGGTATGTCCTCTCCAAGAAACATTCCTATCAGTTTATCATATCTGCCGCCGCCGGTAAGACTTCCTATATTTGGTTTTTTAACAACGGATTCAAATATAATACCTGTATAATATTCGAGGCCTCTTGCCAGGGAAAGGTCAAGCTTTAAATTTTCAGAAGGTACATCGTAATATTTCAGAAAATCAAACAACTCTTTTAGCTCTTTTACTCCTTCTGACCCGGAAGAGGAGTTTTTTAATAGTTTCTCCAGTTTATCAAGGATTTCCGTATTACTTCCTTTAAATTGCAGAACAGGCAGGAGTTTTAAAATAAATTCATTTCCTATGTTCCTGTTAATCAGTTCAGTTTTCACCCCTTCTATGCCAATTTTATCAAGCTTATCAAGTGAAACAAAAACATCGGTAATTTTATCTTTTTTTATACCGCAGTATTCAATGATCCCGTTCAGAACTTTCCGGTTATTGATGTTAATTAGAAATTGTTTGAAATTTAATTTTGTTAATATTTCATTGATGATAACTATAATTTCGGCATCCGCCATCATTGAATCACTACCGACTATATCCACGTCGCATTGATAAAATTCCCTGTACCTTCCTTTTTGGGGTTTGTCAGCTCGCCAGACAGGCTGAATCTGGTATCTTTTGAATGGGAATGTCAATTCATTTTTATACATTGCGACAACACGGGATAGGGGTATGGAAAGATCATATCTCAGTGCAAAATCCGAGATTTCTGAATACTTTGTAAACGTAATTTCTTTAAATTCTTTACCCAATTTTTCTAATCCCAGTCCTCTTTTAAGAATATTAAAAATAAGCTTGTCACCTTCTTCTCCATATTTACCCGATAAAATCTCCCTCTTCTCTATAGACGATGTTTCCAGCGGCAAGTAACCATATTTTTCAAAAATATCTTTGATTATTTTAAAAACATAATCTCTTCTTCTCTTTTGAGAAGGTAAAAAATCACGCATCCCTTTTGGGATCGAAGGTCTAATTATTTTTTCAGACATTATTATTCCTGTATTTTGAAAAACGATCTGTAGTTTAGATGTATTTCGAGCTGGTCTAGCCAGCTTTCAGAGTTAATTAATTAATAAATTTTCTCAATATCAATATAAAATTATCTAATTTCAATTTCCGGATCAAATTCAATGAATTTTCAATTGTAATCAATAAATAACCGGCAGCCGGTAAAGTATGGTCAATCTGTTTTTGAAATTTATCGCTATGATATAAGTCTCTTAATACATCAATTATTCAAGATTTCCAACAGTTTTCTCAACTTCCTCAAGTATTTCACAGGATTTTACTAATTCCTTCATGTTTGTATGATCTGTGTATAACGGACGGTCTACATCAAGGAAATCAACGTATTTCCTGATAACTTCTTTCGCTTTGCTCACACCATTTCCGGTCTTGAAATTGCGGAAATCCAATGATTGGGCAGCCGCCATAAATTCTATCCCTAAAACACCATAAGCATTATCAAGGATCTGTCCGTTTTTTATCGCCGTATTCATACCCATTGATACAAAATCCTCCTGGTCTGCAGCCGCGGGTATAGACATAATTGAAGCAGGAGCAGATAAAATCCTCTGTTCTACTATCAGGGTATCAGCCGTATACTGGCTCAGCATCATTCCGGAGAACATACCAGCACCTTTTGTTAAAAATGAAGGAAGTCCTACGCTTAGTGCCGGATTGGTCATTCTATTAAGCCGTCTTTCGGACAGTACACAGACCATAGTAACGGCAGCACCAACATTATCCATCGGCAGAGAGACAGGGGATCCCTGAAAATTTGCACCGGTCAAAGTTAAATTATCCTCCGGGAAAAATATGGGATTATCCCCAACGCCGTTAAGTTCAATTTCTACCTGTTTTTTTGCATGTGCAACTGCATCATGCGCTGCTCCGATTACCTGTGGCGTCGAACGCATTGAATATGCATCCTGAACTTTTGTTTTCATTTTCCCTGATAAAAGGTCGCTGCCGTTAATACATTTAATTAATGCTGCGGCAGACCTTATTGCTCCGGGAAAACCGCGTGCTTTGTGTAACCTTTCATCATATGGTTTCATATTAGCTAATAACGCCTCAAGAGTCATCGCACAAGCTATCTCAGCCTGTTTTAACAACCTGTTTATATCAAATATATGAATTGCACTCATTGCTGTAAGGAGATTTGATCCGTTAATAGCTGAAAGACCATCTCTTGCTTTTAATCCCGGAATTTCAATTCCGGCTTTTTCCATTGCAATTTTACCGGGTAAACGTTCGTCTTTATAGTATGCTTCTCCTTCACCCATTAAAAGCAGCGCAATTTGCGACATTGGAGCAAGGTCACCGCAAGCTCCAACAGAACCTTTTTGGCAGACAACCGGTGTGACACCTTTATTCAACATTTCAACAAATGTATTTATTATTTCCGGCCTGCATCCTGATTTGCCTTTTGAAAGGACATTTATCCTTCCCGTCATCGCCCCACGAACATATTCAATTGGTGCCGGGTCCCCTATACCGGCAGCGTGATTATATATCAAATATCTCTGAAAATCTTTTACCTGATCGTCCGAAAGTACGACTTCAGAAAACTCTCCTATGCCGGTATTTACCCCATACATGATCTCACCTGCCTGTATTTTTTCTTCAAGCATAGCACGGCATTTCCTGACCCTAACGAGAGCTTCAGGAGCCAGCTCAATTTTCTCATTATTTCGGGCAATATCTACCAGTTTTTCTACTGTTAAATCTGTTCCATTTATTACAATTGACATTTAAACC
>JBHPGK010000060.1:0-16112 GCA_042570605.1 Candidatus Zhuqueibacterota bacterium | reverse complement strand
ATATAAATCAATCAGGCATAGAAAAAAAATTTAAAATATACATTGACAACTAAACAAATGTATATTATATTACCTTTAAAATTTACTCATAATTTTGATATGGGCAGTAAAATATATGAAAAAATTAACTAAAAAACAAAAAGAAGTCCTTGAAGCTATCAAAAGTTTTATTCAAGCAAACGGATTTCCCCCTTCAGTAAGGGAAATAAACTCCATTTTTGGATTCAGTTCCCCGGCTGCAGCCCATACTTTTCTAAAGATACTCGAGAAAAAAGGTTACATTCGGAAAGTTGGTAAAGGTAGATCCAGAAGCTATGAAGTGATAGGTTTTGGAACAGGAAATTTCGTTGAAGTACCTATACTTGGCAGGGTCGCTGCAGGGAAGCCGGTATTTTCTGAAGAAAACCGTGAAGGAGTTTTGAACCTTGATCCTTCTTTTACCGGCAATGACGAAACTTTTCTCCTGAGGGTTGATGGAGATAGTATGATCAATGCTAATATAAATGACGGTGATCTGGTTTTAGTCAAAAAACAGAATACGGCAAATTCCGGTGATATTGTTGTTGCCCTGATTGATGCAGAAGCTACCGTTAAGAGATTTTTCAACGAAGGCAGTAGAATACGTCTCCAGCCTGAAAATGATACTTTTCAACCTATTTTTGTAGATGAATCAAGCGGTGAATTTATGGTTCTCGGCAAAGTATTAAAACTTATCAGGGATGTAAATTGAAATTTGCCGGCATATTTTATGTTTTCGTTTGATTTAATAATCTACCTCAAAAAAACGATCCTTTGAACCATCTTTTGAAATTTTAAATTCAATTTTTTTGGCACACTTTGGGCACCAGCCCACAAAAGCTGTGCCTTTTTTATTTTTATAAATCCGGCTGTATTTATTACAGCATTTGAATTTGACTCCAATATAGTCTCTCGATCTGTTTTGAAATTCCTTATTCATAGTTAAAAAATATTAAAATTTTGCGTTTAAGTCAATAATCTTTGATATAGATACCGGGGAAATTTGTAATTAATACTGGATTCTTTCAGATTAAATTCATTAGTATCCGGTAAATTCAGATAAGTGCAACACGTAAATTCTTGTTTTAAGATAACTTAAACTAGATTATTTTAAATATTAATTGATTATGAAAAAAAATAGTCTATTTGTCAAAATATAAGTATCTGGATTCCAGCCTTCGCTGGAATGACAGTTCTTATGTACTTGTTATTATGCATGTTATGTCATTCCAGCGAAGGCTGGAATCCAGGTTTATTGTGTACCTAAAATATATTTTTATTTTTAACCGGACACTAATGGGAAAAATTCCGGAATATGAAACAATGTTTGATTTTGTCCGTAACTTAAAATAAAATGTTCAGAAAAACTGAATAGATGAATTGGATTTTTTTTGACTATCTTTTCAGAATTTATGAAAAGAAATGAAGGAATAAAAAAATGACGGAAATCACAAAATTTGAGGAACAGATTTTATTATCTGTCTGGAAGTTAGGGGAAAATGCCTACGGTATCTCTATTTACAATTATATAAAGGAAATGACAGGAAGGAAACTGGCAATTGGCGGGATTTATTTTCCGCTGGAAAGGCTTGTTAAGAAAAGGTATCTTGACGCAATTAAAGGAGAGCCTACGCCGATAAGGGGTGGTCAGAGTAAGAGATATTACAGTTTGACAAAAAGAGGTGTCGAAGCTCTTTTGAAAGCAAGAGAAACACAAACTGCATTCTGGAAAGATCTTCCTGATATTGAGCATTTAAAGGAAACTGTAAAATGAAAAAAGAGTACAAAAATCTCCCAAGATTTTATGTTTGGCTTCTCAACCGGGTGGCAGACAAAGAATTTGATTACGGCTTTTTCGGTGATATTGAAGAATACTATAATCAAGTAGAAACTGAAAAAGGACGGTTAAAGGCAAAAGCCTGGTTCTGGATACACCTTGTTAGAGTTTTTCCTTCAATATTGGCTGATAAAATATTCTGGAGTATTATTATGTTTAAAAGTTACTTTAAAACCTCACTCAGAAATCTGAGAAAGTATAAACTCTATTCTTTTATTAATATTTTCGGATTAGCCATAGGGATCGCCTCGTGTATTACCATACTTCTGTATATCCGGTTTGAACTCAGCTATGATAAATTCAATTCGAATGCAGAAAACATATACAGACTCTCCAACAGCGCATCGACGAATTCCCCTTTTATCCTTGGAGACAAGCTGCCGGAACAAGTTCCTGAAATCAAAAATATTGTGCGGTTTAGACTTGTCAGTGCGTTTTTAGCAGAAAATGAAAAAAAACTTTTCAAGGTAGAAGATCAATATTTTTACGTTAATGGTGTATTTTTAGCTGAGCCGTCGGTTTTTGAAATATTTACTTTTCCTTTTACAAGTGGTAATCCTGAGAATGCCCTGGTCAATCCCAATTCAATGGTAATAACCGAATCAACTGCAAAGATGATTTTTGGAGAAAAAAATCCTATTGGTAAGGAAATAATATATGAAGACGGTAAACAATATTTTGTGACCGGAGTTTTAAAGGATGTACCTGAAAATTCCCATTTTACGTTTAATGTTTTAATGCCGCTTATAAAAGCTTATGAGATCGATGACCAGAGGAGCTGGACCTCATGGAATTATAAAACATATCTTCTCTTAAATGAAGGCGTTTCGGTAAATTTTATTGAGGCAAAAATTAACAGTATATTTAGAAAAGAATCAGGTAAAGAACCGTTTTCCGGAGAGTTTATTTTACAGCCTCTTTTAGCTGTTCATTTAAATTCCCACTTAAGAAACGAACTGGGACAGAACAGCGACATTAAATACCTCTACTTTTATTCAGCAATTGCACTTTTGATTTTACTTATCGCAAGCATAAATTTTATGAATCTTGCATCAGCGAATTCTCTTAAAAGGACCAAAGAAGTTGGTGTCAGAAAAGTCCTGGGGGCGCTTAAAAGACAGCTTGTTAAGCAGTTCATTGGAGAATCTGTAATTTTGGCGTGGTTATCTTTCCCGCTGGCGCTGTTTTTTGTGTTTTTGTTTCTGCCGTATTTTAATAACATATCGGGCACCGATCTCGAATTATCCCAGATTTTTGTAACTGAGATAATGCTGGGGATTACCGGTATTACCTTATTCATAGGATTTCTATCCGGGGGATATCCCGCATTTTTTGCTTCATCTTTTGAACCTGTAAAAGTCTTTAAAGGTTCAAAATTTCATACTTCGCGTAAACTTACACTTAGAAATATACTTGTTTTACTGCAATTTGCCCTTTCTGTGATTTTTATATGCAGTACGTTTATCATTAACGGACAGATGAATTTGATCAGGAAAAATAAACCTGGAATAAATGAGGAAAATATTATAAATGTTCCTCTGAGCAAAAATATGCTTGATAAGTATTTTATCATAAAAAATGAACTTGAAATGATACCCGGAATAACGAGTGTAACGGCTTCGGATTTTCTTCCCGGTAAAAATCGGACACTGCATCAGGATATTGACTGGGAAGGAGAACCGGAAGATGCCGATGACATGGTACGAATGCTTTATGTCGATCTTGACTTTGTCAGAACTTTTGACCTTGAAATTCTGGATGGACGGGATTTTTCAAAATCTTCCGGTACCGATAGAGGTCAGGCATATCTGCTGAATGAATCTGCTGCGAGATGGCTGGGGTGGGATGATCCGGTAGGAAAAAGAATAGGAAGAAAAGGCAGATTAGGCAGGGTTGTCGGAGTGGTAAGGGATTTTAATTTCCGGTCACTTCATTATGAAATAGAACCTGTTGTGATTTATTTATATCCGGGGAGATTTGGAACTTATAATCCTTTTCAGAACATTTCTGTTAAAATAAATAACAGAAATCTGTCAACAGCGCTGAACAGTATGAAAAAAGTGTTTGATAAACATATTCAGGGTTTTCCGTTTGATTATTACTTTTTAGATGAGCAGTTTGACATTGTTTATAAAGACGAACTCAGAACAAGGAAGGTTTTCGGGGCTTTTTCAATTCTGGCAATTATTCTCGCTTCGATGGGACTTTTTGGACTGTCGTCATTTATGGTTGAAAACCGGGTGAGAGAAATTGGGATAAGGAAAGTTTTAGGAGCATCTGTGATAAATATTTTAAAAATATTTACAGCGGATTTTCTTAAAATTCTGATAATTGCAAATGTACTGGCAATACCTGTAACTTACTTTGTAATGAACAACTGGCTGAACAATTTTGCCTACAGGATCACAGTCAGCCCTTTTTATTTTGTTGTAACCGGAATACTCACCGTAACAACAGCGGTCGTTTCTGTCATAGCAAGGACAATCAGGGCAGCAACTGCTGAACCGGCTGACAGTCTCAGAGTTGAGTAAAGATTTCGAACAATTTACGGAATATAACTGTACGGTTAATTTTAACTTTTAGATTTTTCGCGAAATGCCCCCAGGAGGGGGACAATCAGGGGGTGCTTCTGTTTTTCTCCGCCCTGTAGTTAGTCAATCTCAGATCCATATTTATATAAAAACAAGTTCAGGGTCACATTTTTGGAGTTGGGAAACAAGCGAACAGACGGTGTGTCACAAAGTGATCCTTTAGGAAAAACGCCATTTTTTGTTTTCACGTAACGCTAAAATGTCATTGCGAGGAGCGAAGCGACGTGGCAATCTCACCGCTAAAGTATTGTTTTGTAAGAATACACAAAAAATTTCGGGGACACAATACTAAATTATTTTACGTGTCAGGGAACAAGGGGTCATGACCCTTGTTCAAAAATTATTGCGGGAGAATTTCGAGATTTTATGTGACACAATACTCAATTACAAATAACTGATTTGATATTTGAGAATTTTCAATATATTAACTTTGTTAAAAGTGAAAATAGAAAACCGAATCACTCAAAAAAACCTGATTGAAAATAATTAGTATTGTGTCCCCCTATTATATGGATTCCCGATTACTCGGGAATGACACTTCCGGGCTATTGATTTTTTGAAGAAAGAGCTGAGTCGAACACGCGGGAAACCAGCATGATAAAATACAAAATCAAATTCAAATAAAAAAAAGAACTGGATTCCAGCCTTCGCTGGAATGACAGTTCCTATGTTATTGTTATTATTTATTTTGTGTCATTCCAGCGAAGGCTGGAATCCAGTGATATAATGTGCAAAAATTATTTTTTTATTTTTTTTCCGGACAATAATATTACCGGATATTAAATTTTACATTTACTCCAATCTGCATTGTCAGCATATCTGTTCGTGATTTAAATACGTCATACAATATTCTATGCCCTGAGGTTGTTAAAGAGCCTTTTCTAAGGTATTCTGCCTCACCTCCCAATAAATATCTGAACCGGACATTCAATAATACTGCAAACGGTTTTCTATCATTATATCTGTTCTGATTATTATACAGGCTCAGCATGCAGCCCCAGCCGAATCCGTAACTGAATGCGATATCATCATGATTTGTCGTAGCGGCAATAGAATTTGAGATGTCATTATCATCACTTACAGAAGTTCTTGTATATAGATAGTTGAATCCTATTAAACAATCAAAATAAGGAATAATTTCATTGCTGTTTAACATAAACCTCAGAAACGTGTGAGCTGTCAGAATGTTATATGTAGTAGAAACATCAACGTTCACCTCGGGAATATAATCATTGAAAAATTCGGTTCTTTTTGTTCTTCCATACATATAATAATCCAATTCCAGACCGGCTAAAACCGGGGAATGCCTGAACTGATAACCGCCCCATATAGAGCCGCCGAATTTCCTTGTACCAATATTATCCTTAAACTCTTCCTGAGGCATACCCATTAACAGGTTCAAACCTCCCTGGATGTTCTGAGCGTACACGGCTTTTTCACCTAATGGGAATATCAAAAGAATACCCAAGACCATAATGAAGAAAGATGACAGTTTAATGAACGATTTCATGGTAGAACTCCTATATTTTTGATAAATATTAATCAATATATATGGTACTCAATTTTTGGTTACGCTCCTAATATCCTAAACCCTGCACCCTAAAAAAAGCAGCTATATCAACGAAATACTATTTGTGAGTTTTTTTACTGCATTTTTATCGGATGTTTTTTATATTTAAATGAGATTCTTCACTTCTCTGCGTTACGTTCCACGCCAGAGGCGGACAGGCAGAATGACGTTGTTGGACTGGGCTTACACGTCATTCTGATCCCGAGTCCTCGGGAGAAGAATCTCAATATTAATTTTAACCGGACAGTTATGAGATACTGTTTTATTTATGAAAATTCAATTGAACAATAATGGTATTATATTACAAAATTTATCGCTTCGGATTTTACTTTTAATATTAATTTCAATTGCCGTTGCAGCTTCTGCACAGAATATTCACCAGGCTGCAGATACAGGTGATTTCAACAGCGTAAAGAAACTGCTTGAAAATGATCCTGAGTTAATTAATTCGAGAGATGAAAGTAAGGCTACTCCATTGTATTATGCAGCATGGAGAGGTCATCTTGATATTGTAAAGTTACTTATCGATAAGGGTGCAAATGTAAATATCAGGCAGCAGTATGGCTTTACACCGATAGGGCGGGCGATCAGCAGTGATCATAATGAGATTGCCAGGTTTCTGATTGATAACGGCGCAGCTCTAAATATGAAAGGAATTGGAGGACGAACACCGCTTTACTGGTCGGTTCAAAAAAGGAATAAGTACCTGGTCAAATATATTCTTGACCGTAAACCTGACGTGAATGCTGCGAACTTTAATAGGAGTGTTCCGCTGCATATGGCAGTCTACTGGGGCGACAGGGAAGCTGTTGAAATGCTTATTAATGCAGGTGCAGCAATAAATGTTTTGGACAAAAACAATAAATCTCCATTAATAATTGCGGTTGAAACCGGGAATGATCCCGTAGTGGAACTACTTATTTCAAAAGGCGCCGGCGTAAATGTTAAAGATGACATCACCGGAAAAACAGAGTTACATATTGCATCTTTAAAGGGGTATTATAAAGTTGTCAATATTTTGCTTAAGATGAATTTTGATATTAATGCAGAAGATAATGACGGGAATACACCTCTTTATTATGCGGTCAGGTACGGCCATAAAAAGATTGCTGACCTGTTGAGATCAAATGGGGCAAAGGAGGATAATACCGGCGGGAATTCAGGATTTACCGGAATATTAAACAGAAATTTAAATGAGAACGAGGCATGTGTATGGTATTTAGGGCACTGCGGGTGGGCAGTAAAAACCAAAAATCACTTTTTGATATTTGATTATTGGGAACAATGGAAAAAACCTGATGAGCCTTCTCTAACAAACGGATTCATTGATCCTGAAGAAATCAAAGATTTGAATGTAACAGTGTTTGTTACACATAATCATACAGATCATTTTGATAGTGTGATAGTAAACTGGGGTAAAAGACTGAAAAATGTAAAATATATCTTTGGATGGAAGGGAAAAAACGATAAAAGGCATTTTTATATACCTGGTAATCAGCATAGTAAATTTGCAGATATAGAAGTTATTACAATTAACTATAATGATGGTGAAGTACCCGGTGTCAGTTACCTGGTGAAAGTGGATGGACTCTCTATTTTTCATTCAGGTGATCACATATTAAATAATTTAGAGACTGAATTTTTCAGAAAATATGTAAAGAAGTTTGATATACATTTCCAGGTACAGCAGGGAGCTCAATATGCCGAGTCACAATTTCCGGTTTTTGAGACTTTTTTACCGGGTATTCTCTGTCCGATGCACTCCGGAGGGAGGGAATATCTTTATAAGGAATTTGCTGAAAAAATAAGTGAGAGTAATTTAAATTTAAAAGTTTTTGCTCCTGAACACAAAGGGGATAAATTCTTCTATAAGGAAGGGAATACAGAAATATTTTAGATAATTTCCACTGAGGATCTCAACAGCCAGCCTACTTTGCCGTCAGCCAACCTTATTTCCAGCCATTCTCCGGATTCTTCCAGAATCTCAGTTTTCGTGCCTTCATGTATTGTAAATAACTCTGTACTGTCTCCTGATGGGGTAGAAAAAACCGCAACTACTTCGGACATTATTACAGCTTCTTGAGTAGTTTTTTCTATATAGATCCTGCTGCCTGTAATCAATATTATACCAATTGTAACTGCAGTCAGCATATATATTAACCGCTTTAACATTATATTCCCTTTAGAGTTTCTAATAAAAAGCCTTGTTCCAAACAGAAAGATTATTAAGATATAAAATATTGTAAAAACATAGCCCCATCCGTTTAAAGAAAACATATATTGTAAGGATTTCCAGAATTTTTCATAAAAGAGATCAGGAATAGGGCTGATCTTATCTGCTGTATTTTCATTTGCTAAAGCCAGGTTAAATTGCAGGTCTTCATCGCCCGGACTCAGGTTAAGCGCCCTTTCATAATAAAGTATCGATCTGCCGATATTACCGAGTTTATAATATGTGTTGCCGATATTATAATATAATTCAGCGCTGATATGATAAGATTTTTCTATTTCCAGATATTTTTCAAGAGCTTTCCCGTGATTTCCGTCAAGGTAAAGCCCATTTGCTTCCTGGAATAATGATTTTGAATCCTGGGAGTAGCCGCAGATGCTTAATAAAATTACCGATAAAATCAAAACCAAACGTTTCATTTGAGCCTCTTCTCCAGTGATATTATAAGCTCTTTCCCTTTGGAGTAAATATTTTCCTTCGCATTTGTATCAATATTACCGGGAGAAAACCTTCCCATGTTGCATTCATCGATTGTCTTAATTAATTCTGTTATGATCTCTTCTTCAATATTCCTGCTTTTCAGCTTTTCTTTGATTTCGTCATTTACCAATCCCGCAGATGACAGATTTAATTTATCGGCAATAAAATCCTGCAGTACCTTTGCCATTTCTGCAAAAAACTTTTCGTCTTCACTTTTTAAAAGAGTTCTGGCTTTGCTTAACCTTTTTTGTGCAGTTTTTGCAGCCTTCCGGTTTCTTGCATATTGTATATCTGAACTCATTTTTTCCTTGTGCCTGCTGTACATAAAGACCATTCCGTACATTGCCAGCGGGAGGATAATCAAAGCGAGAAATAATGTACTCCTGTAAAAAATATTATCCCGGTCCTGCCAGCTTCCGGAAATGGTTTTTATATATCGAATATCTGAACCGAGAAGAGTTACTTCCCGCCGTGATTCTCCAGGTACTGCCGTGGTAACTCTATCCCTGCCTTTTGTTACTTTTATAGTAAAACCGGATCCTGTTTTTGTTACGTACCTTTTTTTTGAAGGATCAAAATAAGTTAAATTAACCGGTTCGATCTTATGAGTACCTTCGGAGCGGGGAATTAAAACATACTCAAAAGTTTTAGTGCCTTTAATTTGGTCGAGTTTGTCTACTCTTTCATTTATTGTTGGGTCGTATATCTCAAAATCAGGGGATATGTTAAGTACGGGCTGGTCAAAAATTTTCACATTCCCTGTACCGGTAACTTCGATCTTGTATGTAATGGCTTCATCAGCTTTTACAGTAGATTTATCGATACTCGCCTTTATATCAAAATCACCTACCAGCCCGGAAAAATCCAGGGGTTTATCTTCATCCGGCAAAGGTTTTACTGTAATATTTAAACCGCCTGAACTGACTCTTCTTTTTACAGTTCTTTCGAAAAACGAATCGTTTAATAAATCATCAAATACGCTTCTCCTGTTCCTTCTTGTTTCTCTTTTTGCAGGTACTTCAATATCCAGATCAAGCGGTTCAATGTTAAAGGTTCCTGAACTTGTAGGGAATATGACCATTTTTTTAAGAACTGCCGCTCCGTATCTCTGATTATTATAAATTTCAGTTCTGGTTGTCGTCTGCCTGGGCAAATCATATTCTTCCACCCAGAATCCTGTTGTTGTAGGCAGCTTGGTTACAGAATAACTTCTCACATCCTGCTGGAAATATAATTTATATGTTAATGTTATCCCTTCACCGATATAAGCTTCTTTTTTATCAGGAATTACAGCGAGGAAAATATTTTGTCCTTCAGGTACTCCTCCTTCCGGAGTGGCATTCGGAGCCTCTTTTAATACTTTTATTTTAAATGAATTTGATTGATACTTTTTCCTCTTATACTCGACAGAAAAAGGCCCTATTGTAAATTCACCTTCTTGTTCCGGCATCATGAAGATCTTATACTGGAATGAGGCAGACATTTTTCCGTTGACGACGGTAAAAGCGCTGGAAACACTCGTATTATTTGTAAGAATTCTGATCCCCGGAACTGTGGCAACTCTGGGTGTAAGATTTGAATTTACGTCTCCTCCTTCAATTGTCACATTAACAATTAATTCCTGGTTTAAAACTGCAATATTACTTTCCGGGGCAGCAGTGATCTTAATATCCTGAGAGAAACCCGGTAAAAAAAGAATAATTAGTAATACTGCAAAAATTGTTTTTTTGATATTCATTTATTTTTTCTGTATCTGTAAAATTTTCCTGATATTTTCAATTTCCTTTTCTGCTTTAATGTCAAAATCTGAATCAGGAATGTTATCAATAACGAGCTTAAATGCTGCAATTGCAAGGTCATAATTCCTTTTATGGTTTAAAAGATGTGAATAAATCTTTCCTTTAAGGTAATACGCTTCATCTGAATAAATTGTTTTTTTATTACCGGAAATTATTTTGTCCAGAATTTTTAATGCATCATCAAAGCTGCTGTATGCCATCTGGCTTTTTGCTTTTTCCAACTGCTGGGCAGGAGATGAACCATATACTTTATAACCATCTCTTTCTTCCTCAGGTATATTTAGCCTCGGTTTCCACCTGTCTTTTTCAGCGTCCATTCTTATCGATGTCCCGCTGCAGTGCGCAAATGTTAGGATCATTATAAGCAGAATTAAAAAAGAGGAAGTTGCAGTAGTAAGGTTTTTTTTCATGATGGTTATCTTTTTACGTAAAATAAATTTATCATATTTTAATTTAGAGATTGCTTCATCGTTTCACTCTTCGCAATGACAATATTATGGCGTTAGGGCTTTAATGTCATTGCGAGGCAGCAAAGCGACGAAGCAATCTCACCGCTAATGTATTGTTATTATAGCATTTATCAGATTGTTTCAGTAGCCTTGATGCCTCGGAACTCCTTCGCAATAACACCTATTTTATTGTTTTTTTGCCGTTTTCACACAGTCTGTCTGCGTTGTAACCAAATAATACTTGCGCAATACACACTTTCTCGGGAATGACACATAAGTGGTTTTATGATCACACTAATATTCGCAAAAAAACTAATTTATTAATTAATTTTCAAAAAAACAATTTTACCAGTCCTTGGTTACTCTGATATTGCTGTTTGATTTCAATTTCCGGTTTTTCTGAATATCTTTTTCATCGTTTTTCAGAGCATTCAGAAGTCTTTCAGCTTCTTCCCTGGTCATTTCACCTTCTTTTTTCTCATCAGGTTTGGGCTGGGGCTGTTCCTCGTCTTTGTTCTCATCCTTTTCTTCTGCACCCTGGGCTTCCTGCTGTTGGTCTTTGTTCTCATCCTTATCCTGCTCTCCCTGCTGCCCTTGCTGCTCTTTTCCTTCCTGTCCCTGCTGCTGCTGATCCTCCGGGTTCTGCTGTTTTTGAGCCTGCTCTTTTAATTTTGTCCGGACAAATTCAAGGTTATATTTTGCATCCATATCCTCAGGATTAAGTTCCAGAGCTCTTTTATAGGAGAGAATGCTCTGGTCCCATTTTCCCGCCCTGTATTGTAAATTCCCAAGATTGTAATGAACCTTGGATTGAGTGAGATTATCAATTTCACTGCTTCTCAGGGTTTCCTCATAGTGTTTAAGCGCTTCATCATACTGCTGCTTTTTATAAAGAGTATTTCCGATATTAAAATTAATTTCAGGTGATTTTGGATCTTCAAGAAGTGCATCCCTGTACGTGTTTAAAGCCTGGTCGAATTTTTGTTCTTTATACAACTTGTTTGCCTCCGATATTTTATCGGCTGGGTTTTGAGCAAACAAACTGCCTGTAAAGATAAAAAGCAGCAAAACGGTAAAAACTATCCTATTCAAATCTTCCCCTCCATTCAATTCTTACTTTTTTCCTGTCGGACAAAAGAAGTTCTAATATTATCAGGAAAATAGCCAATCCCAGGAAATATTGAAATCTATCTTCGAACTGTGTAAATTCCCTGCTTTCCAATGTGCTTTTTTCCATTCCCGAAATTGTGTTAAATATCCTGTCGAGTTCGTCTTCACCCGGTGATGCCCTGTAATATTTGCCATTGGTCTGAAGGGCTATTTTTTCGAGTGTGACCTCGTCGATCTTAGTAATAACAACTTCACCGTTCCTGTCTTTTTTAAATCCTGCTTTATTACCCATAGCATCGTACTCAGGTATGGGAACACCTTCGGATGAGCCTATGCCGACAGTATAAATAATGATACCTTCCTTTTCCGCTTCTTCAGCAAATTTTAAAGCTTCACCCGAATGGTCTTCTCCGTCTGTAATCAGGATCATAACCCTGTTATTCTTAATATCTGTTTTAAAGGATTCAATACCCTTTTTTATCGCCTGGCCTATCGCCGTTCCGGGGGTCGGGATCAGATCAGTATTAATAATACTCAGGAACATTTTTGCCGTTCCATAATCGAGAGTCAGTGGAGCCTGAGTAAATGCTTCTCCGGCAAAAGCTACAATTCCTATCCTGTCTCCTTCGAGTTTGTCGATGAAATTCGCAATCTCATGTTTCGCTTTTTCAAGCCTGTTCGGCGTTATATCTTCAGCAAGCATGCTTTCTGAAACATCTATGGCTACAATTATATCCAGCCCTTCTCTTTGAACATTTTCCAGTTTTGTGCCGATCTGAGGCCTTGCAATGGCTATGATCAATGAACTTAAAGCAATAACCAGGATCACTGATTTGAATATCTGTTTCTGCCTGCTTGTATTTAGCGCCAGTTTCTTAATCAGTTCAGAAGATGCAAAACGTTCAAGCGCCGATCTTTTTAATTTGAATGAAATATAAATGAATACCAGCAGCAGCGGTATCAATGCCGTCAAATATAAAAACTGAAAATTTGCAAATCTTATCATAATTTCTAAAATAGTCTATCTTATTATTTTCTCTTTATTGTACAGCCCAGCTTTAATGCAAACCTAAAGGACTGCCCTACATTAAAACATCAGGGTATTTTCCTGAATACTGTATTAGCCAGAATAAATTCGATGAGGAGCAGCAGCAATCCTGGAATTGCAAGGATCGCAAACTTCTCACTATATTTAGTATACTCCTCAATTTCTATTTTTGTTTTCTCCATTTCGCCGATTTCATTAAAAATCGATTTTAGTTTCTCCGTATCGGTAGCCCTGAAATACTTTCCTCCGGTTTCGGCTGCTATATTCTGCAGCAGGTCCTCATCTATCTCGACAGGCATCGGTACATAACGTTTACCGAAAATTGGATCATTCACAGGATACATCGCTGTTCCTCTTTTACCTGCACCGATTGTATATATCCTTATATTAAATGATTTTGCTATTTTAGATGCAGTCAGGGGGTCAATTTCACCTCTGTTATTTTTACCGTCGGTAAGCAGGATCACAACCTTACTTTCTGCTTTACTGTCTTTCAAACGAAGTGCACAATTTGCCAGTGCCATGCCTATTGCCGTTCCATCCTCAACCAGACCTACATCAATATATTCAATAAATTTCAGCAGGATCCCGTAATCAAGTGTCAACGGGCATTGAGTATAGCTTTTTCCGGCAAACACAACCATTCCAATGCGGTCATTTTTCCTGCCTTTAATAAAATCAGCCGCAACGATCTTTGCAGCTTCAAGCCTGTTTTTCGGCTTAAAATCCTCTGCGAGCATACTGCTCGAAATGTCCACTGCGACAATGATGTCTATACCCTCTGTCAGTATGTTTTCCTCTTTGCTGCCTGACTGCGGTCTTGAAAGTGCCACAATTAAAAGTATTACGGCTATTATTCTTAGGATAAAGAGTAAATCCCTTTTCCTGGATCTCCTAACCTTACCGATGTTTTTAATAATACTGAGATCTGAATATTTTAAAGTGGCATTCTTTTTTCTTTTGACCAAAAAATACCAGTATATAAGTAAAGGCACTAAAATCAGTAAAATCAGGTAGTATATATGGGCAAACCTATTCATTATCTTCTGTCCTGATCTCCTCGGTTTTTTCTGTTTCTACTTTTTCCAGGTTTTCAGTTTTAATTTCTTCTGCTTTATAATATAATCTTGTTCTTTCAATTATTTTTTCTGCGAGTCTGAAATCCTTTTCAATTTCTTTTTCAGCAGGGATATGCTTCGCAAATTTAACAATATCGGCGTTGACTAAAAACTTTTCAGATAAATTGACGACATCTTTTTTGACTTCGTTTTCCTCAAGACCCTGAATGGTCTCATAAGTTGTTTTTTCAAGGCTCGGGAAGAAAAATCTTCCTTCAAAATACTCCCGGACAATTTCCGAGAGCCTGATATAATATTCTTTTATTTTCCCTTCCTCAAGGAGCCCGGACTCAGCAAGTTCATTTAATTCTTTTATCGCTTTTTCATCCGGCGGCAGTTCCGGTTCTTTAAATATTTTAAGCAGATCCTTGCCTTTTTTCTTTCTAAAGTAATAATATATGGCAGATCCCAGAATTAAGATAAAAAATAGTGCTGCAATAATAAAAATTGTCCTTAGTTTCTGTTTTAGGTCAAGCGGGTCTTTTATATCGAGTATATCTTCTGCTTCACTCGGTTTTACACTTATCACTTTGATATTAACTGCATCCGTATACAGAATATTTTCAGCAGTATCGGATGGGAATTTATATAAGATCGGCAGGGATGGAATTTTGTAACTGCCCGTATCATAGGTTGTAATTGTATACTCTGATTTGAAAATCCAGGTCCCGTTATCTTTTTCAGGATCGTGCATTTTATAATCGCGGATCTCGAACATCCCCAGGTTAATACCGAGTGGGGGCGTTTTTATCTCTGCATCTTCCGATGCGGTTATGGTAAATGAGTAATTGATCAGGTCACCGATCGTTATCTCGTTTTTATCCACTTCAGTTTCAATCGATACATTCTTCTGAGCAAAAACAATATTGGACAGTAATAATGTCAGCAGGATCAAATATGTTTTCTTAAAATATCTCATTTTACCTTATCTGTGAAAATATTTACGTTTTGCGCATCCATCAGCCGGGATAAAAGGCCGTCAATTACAGACCGCTGTTTTTCTTCTGCAACTCTCTGATACACCTGGTCCCGGACTTCTGCAAAAGTCTTTTGTTTGATGACCTTACCGTCTTTGTCTTTTTCAGCAAAAGCATCTTTATTATTGTTGTAATATTCCGTTAGATCTTTTTCTGTTATCTTGACCTTCTCTTCAATTTCTTTTTGTCTGACTTTATTTGCCATCATGAATTTCCTGGCTTGAAATGCTCCGTCGATTATATCTTTATCTCTGTCATATCCCAGACGTTTCGCTGAATTATAGAGCAGTTCAACAATAATATATTCCCTCAGGAATGCAAGCTTTTGATCTTTATCTATCTTTTCCGGACGCATGTTTTGAGGCAGACTGCTTAAATTTCTCTTTATCAGGAAATCGAGAAACCCTGAAGTTATCTTCCTGTCACCAATTTCTGCTAAAACTTCCCCGGGAAAATCTTTTTCATCTTCTGCATTTATATGCGTTGTCTCTTTTAGTGCCTGCTGTGCGTCAACCGCTCTGTCAAGCCTTTCAAGGCAGGAAATTATTTTCTTGTTGGCGTCATTTACTAACCGGCTTTCAGGAAATAAATGTTTAACCTTCATGTAATATGCCATGGCGGATTCGTAATCGTTTAAACGCTCAAAGAATATATCAGCAATGAGATAATTGATATTTGCCTGCAGTTTGGTTTCCAGGTTATAATTATCAAGCAGGTCCTTGTATTCGTCTACAGCCTGTTTATACAGGTGCCTGTTATATAAAGCAGTGGCAAACTCTCTTTTCTTTTCTGCAGGAAGTAATCTTGAAGTGTCTTCCTTCGCACAAAAAGAGATGAACAGAAAAAATAAAATTAATAATTGTAACAGTTTATTCATATTAATGC
>JBHPGK010000059.1:0-16352 GCA_042570605.1 Candidatus Zhuqueibacterota bacterium | reverse complement strand
TTGGCGGCTTTCCTTGAAGATTCCAGAATTATTTCCGCAGCCCGCTTTTTAGATTTTCCAGGATCGATTTTTTTTTCTTTCTTTTTATTTTCCGTCTGGACAGGTAGCTGCAATTCTTTCTGTCCTTTTTTATCCAGATAATACGAATAATTTCCATAATAGATATTCAAATGTCCATTAATAATCTCAACAACTTTGGTGGCGATTGAATCAATAAAAGCCCTGTCATGGGAAACAAATACTACCGTACCGTTGTAATTATTAACAGCATTTTCAAGAATGAGTTGAGTATTTGCGTCAATATGACTTGTAGGCTCATCAAGAACCAGGAAATTTGAAGGTTTGACCATCATTTTTGCAAGTGCAAGACGGCATTTTTCACCCCCGCTTAAAATGTTTACTTTTTTAAAGACATCATCACCTTTAAACAAAAAGGCAGCAAGGATATTTCGAATATATGGAAAATCGGAAACAGAGGAATTCTGCTCCATTTCTTCAAACACTGTATTTGAAGATTTAATTTCTGAAATATCTTCATCAATAAAATTTAGCTGGTCAACATTATATCCCCTGTTTACTAAACCTGATGCGGGGATCAGCGAACCGGATAAAATTTTCAGTAATGTTGTTTTACCTGCACCATTGGAGCCTAAGACGGCAATTTTCTCACAGTTTTCAATATTAATATCGATATTTTCCAGTACCTGCTTATTTTCAAAATTAAATGTAAGATTTTTCAGTTCAAAAACGATCCTCCCGCTTTTTCTCGATTCCGGAAAACTGAATCTCACGTTATCATTTATAGACGGTGCTTCAAGTCTTTCAAGCTTTTTAAGGTATTTCAATCTGGACTGGACCATTTTCGCTCTGTCTTTCCTGACCCTGTTACGGTCAATAAACCTCTTAATCCGTTCAATTTCTTTCTGCTGGATATCATACTTTTTTCTCTGGTCGGAAATAAGCTGGTTTTTTTTCTCTAAATAAAAAGCATAGTCCCCATTAAAAACCGTGAGATCACCCTCATTGATTTCAATAAGTTTATCAGTTAGATTGTTCAGGAAGTATTTGTCATGTGAGATAATTATAACAGCACCTGAAAAATTCTTCAAGTACTTTTCAAGCCATTCAATGGAATCCAGGTCAAGATGGTTTGTTGGTTCATCTAGAAGCAGAATATCATTATCCATCATCAATAATCGTGCAATGGCAATTTTCATCTGCCAACCCTTTGAAAATGTATTAACAGGTAAACTTACTTCTGATTCTTTAAAACCTAATCCGGATAATATTTTAAGTGCGCGGAACTTTTCTTTTTCCAGACTTATTTCATCTATTTTAATTTTTAGTTTTTCGAGTTTCTTAACAAGATGCTCACGGTACACTTTGTCATCGCTTGTTTTTACTAATTCACCTTCTATATCTTTTAATCTTTTTTCAAGATCATCTGCAAAACGGAATGAGGACATAGATTCATCCAGGACAGAATTAACCGATGAAAGCTGTAATTCCTGAGGAAGATATCCAATCTCAATATTATTCTTCTTATGAATATCACCGCTGTCAGCATTTAATTCACCGGTTATTATTTTGAAAACAGTGGTCTTCCCTGCTCCATTTGGACCAATCAGTCCTATCCTGTCATTAGGTGAAATATGCCACGAAACATTATTGAGAACTGCCCTGTCCCCAAATACTTGTGTAATATTGACCAGATGTATCATAGGTTTAAAAATATAACAAATTCAATAACTATGTTCAAAACATTTCCTTTCATAAAGCTGTAAAAAGACAACATAAAATAACATATATTAATTTTTAACTTGAATAAATACTTTTAATACCATAATTTCAACTTGCATTTTATACTTTACAGGTATATTCAAAAACTTTACAGGTAGACTATTATGAACCATAGCGATTTTAACACAGAACTGAAAAATTTAAAAAACTTATTGAATGAAAAAGAAAAAAAGATCAAAGAGCTTGAAAAGGAAGCAAATATTTACAGGATAATCCAGGAGATCAGCAGTGAAGCAGTATTTTTAGAGACACTTGACGGCAAAATAGTGGATGTAAATGAAAAAGCTATGCAAATGCTCGGATATACAAGGGATGAGCTTTTAAACCTTAAAGTACCGGACATTGTACCTGATAACATTAAAAAACAGCTTCCAAAATTGTATGAAAAAACTTTTTTGAAAAACGGAATTGTAACTGAATCGGAGAATTTAAAAAAAGACGGCACTATTTTTCCCGTTGAATTATCTGCAAAACTTTTCAGTTTTAAAAATGATGACTACCTTTATGTCTGTGTAAGAGATATTTCAACCAGGAAAAAACTTGAAAAAGAATTAAAAGAAGCGCTTGAAAATCAGCTTAGAATCAATGACGAATTAATGGAAACGACCTTAAAACTTAAGGAGTCCGAAGAAAAATACAGAAATCTTATAGAGAATTCAAATGATGGAATTTATATTCTTAAAAAAGAACGCTTTATATTGGTCAACAAAAAATTTGAAGAGATTCTCGAATATTCTTTCGATGAATTGAATTCTCCTGATTTTCATTTTGAGAACACAATCGCCCCGGAAGACAGGCAGATGATCAGAATCAGAGGTGAAAAAATAAGAAAAGGCGAAGATATTCCATCTAATTACAGGTTCCGCTGTATTACAAAATCCGGAGCGAAGAAAGACCTTGAAACATCTGTTTCTTATTTGAAATATGAAGGGGAGATAGCCACACACGGTATTGTCAGAGATATTACTGAACAAAAGAGACTGGAAGAACAACTCCTGCAATCACAAAAAATGGATGCGATCGGCAAACTGGCAGGAGGTATAGCCCATGATTTTAACAACCTGCTGACAGGAATTCTTGGTTATGCTGAACTGTTGGCTTCAAAATCTAAGGATAACAGTGAAAAGCGGGCTGCGGAAATAATTCTGGAATCTTCAAGGAAAGCCGCCAAATTAACAAGTCAGCTGCTTAATTTTTCACGCAGGGGAGAATTTGATCCGGAACCTATGAATATTAATATCTCGGTTGAAAATGTACTTGTTCTGATCGATAAGGTTATTCACAAAAATATTGATATTTCAACAGAACTTGATCCACAGATAAAAATAATAGAAGCAGATTCAGGGCAGGTTGACCAGGCGCTAATGAATGTAATTATGAATGCATTTGATGCAATGCCCAAAGGAGGACACCTTTCAATCTCAACTTCAAATACTTTTTTAGACCAAAAGTACTGTTCCAGCTTCCCTGACCTGAAACAGGGAGATTATGTCAAGCTGTCTGTAACTGACACCGGTTCAGGAATGACAAATGTAGCAAAGAGCCGCGCCTTTGAGCCGTTTTTTTCAACAAAAAGTAAAGGTGAAGGAACAGGTTTAGGATTGTCAACTGTTTACGGCATTATAAAAAACCATTCCGGTCATATTAATGTATACAGTGAATTAAACCAGGGAACTACCATTAATATTTATATCCCTGTTTCAAAACTTAAGAGAGAATTATACAGCCCTAAAAAAGTCGAATTCATTAAAGGTAATGAAACAATTCTTTTAATTGATGATGAAAAGTTAGTCAGGTCTGTCGGAAAAGACATTTTAACTGATCTCGGATACAAAGTGCATTTAGCTTCTTCCGGAAAACAGGGAATTAAATTATTAGAAAAACATATGGATTCCATCCGGCTGGTTTTACTTGATATGATCATGCCGGAGATGGACGGAGAAACTGTTTATAAGGAACTCAAGAAAATCAATCCTGATATAAAAATTATTATTGTAAGCGGATACAGCCAGAACGGGACAGCAGAAAAAATCGTCAAAAAAGAGAAAACAGTCTTTGTACAGAAACCGTTTCAAATGAAAGAGTTGTCCGAAGCTTTAAGGAAAGTGTTAGGCAGCCCGGGTAATTCTTAACAGAAGCGGTGAGATATAAACAATCAGACCAACCTTGATCATTAAACCGGGTAAAAAGATTATAAAACCGGTATAAATAATCCTCCACATGTTTGCAGGGACACCCGAAATGTATATCATATAGAAGCCAAGATACAAAAGCCCCATAAAATATAAAGCAGCCAGTCCAGTGAGACTTGAAATTAAAATATTTATTCTGTTCAGACGATCTTTTTTTGTTTTTTTGTGCAGAAAATAACCCGAAATAAATGCAGCTGCCGGGAATCCAATTATATAGCCGAACGACGGCTTAAAAACATAGCTTAACCCTCCCCCCTGCGAGAAAACGGGAACTCCAGCAAGACCAATAACTATGTAGATCACCTGACTGATAAATCCGCCTCTGGCACCTAAAACAATACCGGCTAAAACAACAAAAAATGTCTGCATGGTGAATGGAACAACCGGAACAGGGATCCTGATCACTGCTCCAAAAGCAGTAAGTGCTGCAAAAACAGGAGAATAAATCAGCAATTTTATTTCATTTTTCTCAATCATTTGAATAAAACTCTTAAAATTGAAAACCGGCGGCGTTCTTTATTTTTTTTAAAAAGTTCTTATTCAGATCAATATTATATTGAACCGCATATTTATACGCGTTTGCACGGTTAGCCGGATAGAATCTTCCAAAAAGAAAATAATAGATCAGGGCTGTATCGGTATATCTCTTATCAAGGATCGAATCGGTCAAATAATAAATGATACCGGCATTCAGGACAAAAGCTATTATGCCATCCAGCAGTTCTCCCGCATAGATCTGTCCGGCACCGGGAATAAAAGTCGAAAGCAAAATTGCTTTAACCGCAGATTTATACTTTAATTTTTTCCCTTCAATGCACGACTTAAATAACTGTGACGTGTTATATGAACTCTTTTTTATATTTTTAAAATAATTCTCTGCACTCAACCAATTCAACATGCTTATCTCACTCCACCCAAGAAAATAATTGACTGAATCTGCCATACTGCTTGGCAATTTCCTGTCCATCAGGTCTTCAAGCTCCATTTTTGCAGTGGTGTAATCACCTTTTTTCATCATGATTTTAGCAAATTCAAACTGGTATGTATTTCTTAATCTATTATCTGTTTCATTTTCAATCGCTTTTGTAATATAAAAAAGTGAATTGTCCGGAAAACCGCCGTTTTTATAGCATATCCCTATTTTATAAAAAATATCCGCTTTCAATTTATGACCGTTATTAAAGAACAGGACCCGTTTATATTCGGTAATTGCGTCATAAAATTGCCCTGTATTATACAAATATTCGGCAAATTTCAGGTCGGTTATTTCCTGTGAAATACCGGCGGCTGAAAGAATCCATAGTAATATAATAAAAACTGCACGTTTTGTTATTATCATAAGCAAATTACGTTCAATTAACTGAGATGTTTAATAACAGTATCCAATATCTGAATATAGAAAATAAAATGCCAATTTAAAATTACAAAAGATTATTTAAAAACATTAGTTCTCATAAAAAACATACATTTACAGTATAAATTATTGACAATTAGTAAAACAAAGGAAAATTGAAAAATAGAATTTGAATATTTAGATTCTTCACTTCTTGCTGAGAGCCCGGGGAATTCGTTCCTACTCCTAAGGCGGGACCACTCCCGATGACTCTGGAGGACAGGCAGTCAGAATAGACGTTGATGAACTTCGTATAAATATCTTACAGAAAAAACTTGATTTTTCAGCAGAATTTGACAATATTCAAGGAAATTATTAATACCCATTTTTAAATATTCGGATATATTTTTCCTACTCAGCAGCAAATTTTATAAACGAGGTATTAAATGGTTACTTTTGGTTTTCTGGACTGGTTCTGGCTGATAATGTTTATAATTTTAATGGTAGGATGCGGGATACTTTTTTACCGGCTTGGGAAAAGGTCTGAAGCCGACTTTTTTCTTGCCGGCAGAGGACTGCCCTGGTGGCTGCCTGCTTCATCTGTATATGCGTCTCATACAGCAACCGACACTCCGATGTGGGTATCCGGAGTAATTTATAAATACGGTTTTGCCGGTTTGTGGTATACTTTTTTTGCAGGATGGTGTGCAGTAAGTGCTTTTGTATCAACAAGAATTTTCAGAAGATCCCTTGCTTATACTCAGGCTGAATGGCAGACACTCAGATTCGGTGGTCTGTCAAGTGAACTTCTAAGAGGCTGGGTTGCCGGATGGCAGGTTTTTATGAATATGTTCATACTCGGATGGGTTGGAATTGCAATGGGAAAAGTGTGCAGTTTTGCTTTTGGATGGCCTCTATGGGTGGGACTAATTGTGTTTTCGGCAGTTTGCGCAATTTATGTACTCGCAGCCGGTTACTGGGGCGTGGTGATGGCTGATTTCCAGCAGGGAGTGATAGCACTAATTGTCATTGTAATTGTTTCCGTGTGGGGGATCAGTGCAGCAGGTGGTCCCGGTGAGATCATCTCAAAACTCCAGAGTATGGGTGAAGGCTGGCGGTTGAACCCTTTTGCATTTACCGGATTTTTTTCGGGTGACTTCCCCACTGCATGGTTTATTACAATGCTGGTCATTGCTGTTATCGGAGGTCTGGGGATGGGGACAAGTATCGACTGGTATACGGAAGCCCAGAGAATTCAGTCATCAAAAACAGTTAAAGATGCTTCATACAGTATCTGGGCAGGGACTGCTCTTGTCCTGATCAGAAATTCTATCTGGGCTGCGGCGATTCTTGGTTTCTTTGTCCTGTACCCGGACATCCAGGATGTTAAAGATTATGAGCTTGCATGGTTCAGAATTGGTTTTGAGAACCTGCCGGAGGGTATGCTCGGATTTTTCTTTGCGGCAATTGTAGCAATTCATATTTCGACAATTTCTACACAGTTGAATCTCGGATCGGTTTATATGACACGTGACCTGTATCACCATTATATTAATCCGAAAGCAACCCAGCAGAAACTGGTCTGGGTAGGAAGAGTATCGACAGTGATCCTGTTATTAGGGTCTTTTGTATTCGGTTCTATAATGGAGAACATAACCGAATGGCTGATCTTTGCGCTATGGATAATGGCCGCAGGAGTATGGCTTCCTAATATCCTGCAGGTTGTCTGGTGGCGTTTTAACGGCTGGGGATACCTGGCTGCATGGACAGGAAACCTGGTCATGTCCTGGCTGGTCGTATGGGTACTCCCGGCTTTTAATATACTTCCGGCATTAAAAGATTATCAGCAGTTCTGGATATTGATGGTGCTGGGGGCGGTTGTTTTCATACCGGTAACACTATTAACAAAACCGGAAAAGATGGATCACCTGGTAAAATATTATGTGATGTCCAGGCCGGTAGGCTGGTGGAAACCTGTAAAGGAAGAAGCCATTAAAAGAGGATTAATTTAAATAGCTGACAGCTGATAGCTGAACAGCTGCGAGCTTTAAAGGAGGAAAGATGCCTTTCATAAAACGGAACTGGACACCACAAGAAGCAGACGAATGGACAAAGGAAGATCTAATTGCATCGATTATTTCACCTCTTGCATATATCGCATGGATGTTGGGAGTGGCATTAAGTTTTCTTTTAATAAAAATCGGGTTTATAATAATAATAATCGCAGCAGTTTTAACATACTTAATGATATATGTAATTAATCCTAAATTATCTGTTTTATCGGATGAATATGAAAAAAAGCAAAAAAATTATCTCGAAGACCTTGAAAAAACTATCAGGTGGGAGGAATAGATATGGATACCGGATTAAAAATGGTTATAGGTATGTCGCTGGCATACGTGACGTCATTTGCCGGTTTGATATTAGCTTATTATTCATATAAAAAGCATAAAAAAGAGAAAGATGACCGCAGAGACGCTGAGACGCAGAGTAAATAAATTATTTATCAAATGAAAAACAAAGAAATCATAAGGAAAAAAGCTAATATCATAACTGAAAAAGTAATAGGCGCATCAATTGAAGTTCATAAATCATTAGGACCCGGATTACTTGAATCAATATATGAAGAATGTCTTTGCTTCGAGCTTGATCAACTGAAATTAAGTTATGATAGACAGGTCAATATACCGGTTGTCTATAAGAACTTAAAATTGGACGGCGGCTACAGGGTGGATTTAATTGTAGAAAATTTAGTAATTATTGAATTGAAAACAGTGGAAAAGATACTCCCGGTTCATGAAGCACAACTTTTAACATATTTGAAAATCACTAAAATCCCGATTGGATTATTACTAAATTTTAACGTCCCAGTACTTAAAGAGGGATTAAAACGAATTGTCAACAATTTTTGAAATTCTTTGCGTCTCAGCGTCTCTGCGGTGAATAAATTTAAAAAGCTGATATCTTATAAAAGGAAATTGAAAATCAAATAGACGCAGAGTAAATAAATTTTTAATCAGAGGGAAATAATGACAAACAATATTTTGCTTGCAATAAATTTTGTCGGGATATTTGTCCCGGGTATAGTATTCATATTTTCTTTTGTTGTCACTTATTTGCTATATAAACATTTTACAAAAAAGTCTGAAGAATAAATGGCAGTAAAAAAACAGTTTTATTTTGCATTGTTTCTGGTAATCTCATTTATGATTGTTGCAACTTCTTCATATTATTTAATGAGTGATCCCGGTAAAACCATTTTTGACGCCATGTATCATTCACTTATTACTCTGACTACTATAGGGTATACCGATACAGGTTTTGGAACAACCCAGGCACAAAAAAACATATCGGTGATACTGATATCTTATTCTTTTTTTACACAGGTGGTTTTTGCTGCATCGATATTGAATATTTTCATCTCGATCAAGATGCATGTGAAAATTTCGGAGGCATTGATGAAATTCAAATTTAAGTTCAAAAGGAAACATATTGTTATCTTTGGAGTAAATAAAGTTGCTCCATACATAATTAATGAACTTTTAAAAACAGATACACCTTGTATTGCAGTTTCAAAAGATGAAGCTGTAAAATCAGAAATTGAAGACAAACTGAAGGGTGCGAATGTTCTATACTGGCCTGACAAACATTTTTCCCAGAAATTATTTGAGGATGTCAATATTAAAAATGCGAGAGTGGCGATTGTTGACCTTGGTAATGACGAAACGAATCATATTACTTCCGACTTGATCAGGGAACAGAATCCGAATATCAAGATAATAGCTGTTGGTGATGATATTTCCTATGGCCCGATCATTAAAAAGAGAGGGAATGAAGTGGTAAATCCGCACTTCATGTGCGCGATGAGAATAGCTTCCCTTGCGATGCGGCCCGCGGTAGTAACATTCCTGGATCTTATGTTATATAAAAAAGACGGTACATTCAGAATTGAAGAAGTGGAAATCCCTGAAAAATCCCCTCTTGCCGGAAAGACTTATTCGGAACTTGACCTGCCCCACAATTTTGATCTCCTTCCTGTTGGTGAAATGGAAAAAAACAAAGAAATTAATATATTGATTTTACCCGAAAACAAGATCAAACAGACTTCATCAATTTTCGTGCAGGGAGAAACAAAAGACATTAACCTTTTAAGAGATGTCGCTGATGGACAGGTGACTTTTAAAGATGCAATTGAGGAAAGAAAAAAGTATAGAAAAAAACAAGAATGATTATTTTCACAAAAAAACCAGCTTATGATTTTACATTTGAATAAAATGATAATCTGTTTGTATTTTTTACTAAATATTTGATTCTTCTGGGGGTTAATACCGGGGGTTTTTTCATTAAAAAATTTGCTTAAAAAATTTGCTTGTTTTGAACTCAAAAGTTTACTAATTTTAATTTTACAAAAACCTAAAACAATCTCAGGAAAAATGGGTCAGGCTGAAAAGAAGAAAAACATTAAAGAGCTTTTTATCTTAACGGAAAACTCGCTGGATATCGAGAATTTTATGTCCCTCGTCTTTATGTTTAAATTCAGCCCTGAACTCAGAAAACTTTTTCCAAAAGGTTTTTTTCTTGCAGATGCTGTAAATAATAAGACAGGCGGTATTCTCTATCCTAAAGATACAGAGCTTACACCGGACAAGGTTGAGCGGCTTTCCAGCTATATGGTACAGAATCCGGATTTTGAAACCCCTATCAAAATAAAAAAAGAAAAGCACGTCGGCGATTATTTCCGGAAAAAGATAAACGATGATTTTAAAAAGTCAATTGAAGGGAAAAAGCTCAGAAAAGAATATTCAAGAGTAGCGAAAAAACTTGAGAAGACATATGAAAATTATGGAAATGAGATTTTTGCTAATGATAAACTCGTTTATGGTCTTTACAAAATAAAAATGATAAATGAACTGGCTGATGAGAGCAGCGTTCCAATGTATTATAATCATACTCTCAATGTTATGATGTTTGCCATTGAGATCCTTCAGGCCTCTGTACTATCGATGGGGAAAAAATTTACCAAGGAACACCTTATAAATGTTGCAATCAGTGCCCTGCTGCATGATTTCGGTGCGATTGAAAACTCAAGAGATATAAATCAATTTCCCCTTGACCAGAGAGAAAAAGAATATAAAGCTCACAATATAAATAATCATCATATTGCAAAAGAGTTCGGATTTAATGGTGAAATTGTAGATACCATCAAAAGATACACTGAATTTGAATCAGGCAAAAAAGATGCCATTATGGATGATGAGACAATTTCTTCAGCACTTGCACATATAATTACAATTGCAAATATTATTGATGCCAGGAACGCTGGGTTATTCGGCGATAAAGTCCCATTAAAAAAGGCAGTTGACCTGACATATATTCTTGCTGAGAACAAATTATTAAAACGCGGTTATATAGACTCAATTGCCAAAAGCCTGAATTTCAGAGAACTGTTCGATTTTTATTATGAGCTTGAAAAAATCAGAAAATCCTGTTTAAAGGGTAAACTTGCAGCTCCATACCCCATGTATGGATTTAAGAGTCCGGTACTGGTATTATGCAGCGGAAAAAGGGCAGACTGCCCATGGTATGCAAAAAATGAAAAATCTGTAACTCTGGTTAAAGAACACGCAGGACTTTCTCCTAATTCTTACGGAAGATGTAAAATTTTATCTGCAGAACTTATTAAATTTTATCAAACTCACTATGAGTCGATCAAGACAGAAACCCAGGAAAGAGGGGGATCAGATTCTGAAAAGTAGAATTAACCTTCCTTTTTAAATTCTTCAAATTATAAACATCAAATATTAATTATCCTTATTCTCTTTATTTTGAAAATTTATGGAAAGCTGTTTTCCCATGGAGACATACTTTGGACAGTAAACAACTTTTATTGATAGATCCTGTTTGCAGGTTCTCAGGCATTTTGTACAAAGAATATTCAGTGTTTCCACGTATTGTAAGTTAATGTTTTTTTAATAAATTTCAATAAAAAGCTGTTGGTTATTGATTTTGTATTTGATATAAAAGTACATCAAGACCATAAAGAAACATAATATAAAAATTGAATATTTTATAAATAGATTGTAAATTCAAGAAAAAAGGAGATGCAGGATGAAGAGGTTTGGTTTTGTATTAGTTTTGTCGTTGGTTTTAATTTTTGCTTTCTGCAGTAAAAAGAGCTCTGATCCCGGAGAAGAAGACATCATAAAGATCGAGATTTTAGTAAAAGAGAATGGGAGTCCCGTACAGAACATTTATGTAATTATTGATGCTCAGGTTGAAGAAACAGTAAAACAGATCGATACAGGTAATATTAATGCTGATACGGTGACAGGTTATGAATCCACACAGACCGATCAGGTTTTGACTAATCAATACGGCAAGTCAAATTTCTCTTATAAAAACAAATCTTTACCGGATTTAGGCGGAATAAAGATCACTAAAGTTACTATAAAGAGAATGAATACTGTATTAATTGAAGATGATGAATTACGCATTCTGAAAAGCGGCGCTTCCCTTAATCTGGAATATGAGATTTAATTGTAAATTTTTTGTAAATCATTATATATTTTTTTCTATTTTAATTTTTTAAATTATTTTCAGGGCAATTTTAATCTTACTTTTTACTTCCACTAAAGGTTCTACAGCCTTCCGTACTTCCGAATATCGAAATAAGATCCAGGTCTCTTTACTTTTACGGCATACAAAAATAAAAAAAATCTTCTTGAAAACGATTGTTCTACAATGTATCTTAAAACCTACCAACTATTTTATTTATTTTTGGTTAAGATCATGATCAGAATCACACTCTGATCTTCAAATCCTGAGGACACCATATGAGAAAATTTTATTTAAGTGTTCTTGTATTTTTATTGCTCACCGTAAACCTGCAGGCTCAGAGACCGGTGGCAAAATTTGAGAGAATTAACACCGAGCACGGATTATCCCAGAATACCGTTCGAACAATTTTCCAGGACAGCAGAGGATTTTTGTGGTTCGGAACCCAGGACGGGCTGAACAAGTATGACGGGTACACATTCAAACATTACAGGCATGATCCCGACGATCCTTACAGCATAAGTGAGAATTTTATCACAGCTATTTGTGAAGACCGGTCAGGTGCTATCTGGATTGGGACACAGACAAAAGGACTGAATAAATTCGACAGGAATACAGAACAGTTCACCCATTACAGGCACGATCCTGATAATCCCAACAGCCTCAGCCATGATTATATAAGTGTGATTTATCAAGACAGGGCAGGCAATCTCTGGATAGGGACAAATCAGAGTGGTATAAATAAACTTATCCGTAAAGAGGAAACAGAACAAAACGAAAAAGAAAAATTTATTCATTATTTACCAGATCCCGGTAATCCGGGGATCTTTTCTCTTAACATAACTTCAATTTTTGAAGACGGGTCAGGAAACTTGTGGATCGGGGCTGCGGACGGGCTGTATAAGATGAAAATAAGTGAAGATGAGGAGACAGGCGGGGAAGACGTTCAATTTATACGATACAAACACGATCCTGAAGATCCCGGCAGCCTGGGTTATAATAACATCACTCTCATTTTTGAGGACAGGTCGGGTACAATGTGGGTCGGAACCGGTAACGGTTTAAACAGGATGATAAAGAATGATAGTGAAAATTTAAAATTCATACGTTATAATCATGATCCGGACGATCCAAACAGTATAAGTAATGATTTAATTTCGTCGATCTTTGAAGACCGTGACGGTGTTTTATGGATGGGCACTCATAGAGGTTTGAATAAGATGGTTGTGAATAGAGACAAAAGCACCGGTAAAATAGCGGAGCGGTTTATCCAATTTAAAAACGATCCTGATGACCCTTTAAGCCTGAGTGAGGACAGAATATTTTCTATATATGAGGACCGTTCAGGCGTATTGTGGATCGGAACAGAGATGGGAGGATTGAATAAATTCACAAGCAGGAGCGAGAAGTTCGAGAAATATGTCATTCCGTCTGAATATCCCAACAGCCTGATCAATACAATAGTCCGTAATCTGTATGAAGACGAATCGGGAGTTCTCTGGATTGGAACCGAAGGAGGATTAAACAGGATAAACCGGGAAACAGGCGAACATGTTCATTACCTGCCAAGCCCATATGATCCCGTGAACAGACAGCAGAATAATGTCTATTCTGTTTATGGAGACCCGGATGATCCGGATCTGCTCTGGATCGGGACAATATACGAAGGTCTTAACAAGATAAATATTAAAAAATTCAATGGTTTCTTTACACCTGATAAGTCTCAAACACGTTATATATTAAGACCGAATTTCCCATCCCCACATAAGTTCGCAGGCTGCGGGTCACTTTTTAAAGACCGGTCCGGTGTACTCTGGATAGGATCAAACTGCGGATTATTTAAGCTTGTTCCGGGTGCAGTTGAAAGAGCTCAGCCAGCATTTGAACAGAACCCGATAGATAAAGAGCGTTGGTACGCCATGTATAACGTTGTCCAGGTAATATATGAAGACCGTGGGGGTGAATTGTGGATTGGCACAGGGGGAAGCGGACTATGCAGGTTTGACCGTGAGACAGGTACTTTCACTCAGTATATAAATGATCCGGATGACTTGACCAGTATAGGCCATGACCGTGTGAACGGAATATATGAGGACCGCGCCGGTAACTTCTGGATCTCCACATACGGCGGTGGACTGAACCTGTTTGACCGAAAGAGCGAAACTTTCAAACAATACAGGGTAAAGGACGGACTGCCGAATGATGTTGTTTACGGGGTGCTTGAGGACGAAAATGGAAATCTCTGGTTCGGCACCAACTGGGGTTTGTCAAAATTTGATCCGCGAACCGAAAAATTCATAAACTTTACTTACAAAGACGGACTGCAGAACAACGAATTCAACTGGGGAGCCCACTTTAAGAGCAAAAGCGGCGAGATGTTCTTCGGCGGTATCGGCGGTTTTAATGCATTTTACCCTGAAAATATAAAAGATAATGAAATTGTTCCTGAAATAGTGATCACCGGTTTTCAGATATATAACAGGACTGTTCCAATTGGAGAAATGGACGATGGACGAGTAATTTTGGATAAACCCATCTCTGAAACGGAAGAAATAAATTTATCGCACAGGGATAATGTTATATCATTTGAATTTGCGGCGCTGCATTATGTTAATCCGGGTGCAAACCGGTATGCTTACCGGATGGAGGGGCTGGAAGAGGAATGGAACGAGGTCGGCTCGAGACGGTTCGCTTCATATTCACATCTCGCCCCGGGGGAATACACATTCAGGGCGAAAGCCTGCAACAGTGACGGTGTCTGGAATGAAGAGGGAACTACTGTGAGAATAATCATCACACCGCCCTTCTGGGCAACGGCATGGTTCAAAATCCTTGCAGCCCTGATTTTAGCAGGTCTCGTTTTTGGCGGGTATGAAGCAAGATTAAAGAACCAGAAAATTCAGCGTAAAAAACTCGAAAAACTTATCGGAGAAAGAACGGAAGAATTATCGCGGACTAATATACACCTTAAAAAGGAAATTACTGACCGCGAGAAAGCCGAAGGAGAGCTTCAGAAAGCTCATGATAAACTGGAGATCCGTGTTGATGACAGAACAAAGGAACTTTCTACGGCAAATAAGGAATTAAAGAGTGAAATCAGCCAGCGTGAAAAGGCAGAAAAGGAGCGTTTAGAAGCAGTGGAAATGTCGGCAAAAACCTCACGGCTCGCCTCTATCGGTGTCATGGCTGGCGGTATAACGCATGAGATAAACCAGCCCCTGACTGCAATAAAGTTCAATGTTGACGGTGTGCTGTACTGGGATAAGCGCAATAAAGGCATTCTTCCGGAAATGGTAATTGATAAATTCCAGGAGATCTCCGACGGTATAAACAGGATCGATGAGATCATCAAACATATGAGGTCATACTGGATTGCCCCATCCAGGATCGAAGATGAAAACTTCGACCTGAACGACGCGGTAAAAGGGGCATTGTCACTTATAAACCGCCAGCTTCATTCACATGAAATTGTTCAGGAAATTATACTGGATGAAAATGCTCTTATGCTGAAGGGAACAAAGGTCAATGTTGAACAGATCGTTATAAACCTCGTCCTGAATGCCATGCGGATTTTAGATGAAAAACAGAAAAATGATAAGATGATAAGAATTATAACGAAAAAGGAAAAAGGCAGGATAATTCTAAGAGTTGAGGACAATGGAGCGGGCATTCCGAAGGATAAAATGGATAAGCTTTTCGATCCGTTCTTTTCAACAAGGGAGCCCGGCAAGGGAATGGGTCTTGGACTGGCGATAGTGAAGCGGTTCGTTGACGAACATGAGGCGGTTATTTCAGCAGAGAACAATAATGACGGCGGCGCGACATTTAAAGTCGAGTTTAAAACAGGCGATTAGTTTTAGGGATGACCTTGTATTAATAATAGATTTTTTTGGGGGTATCCAAAAAGAGGGTCAGACTGAACCCCAAGCAATCGGGACAGGCGTCTAACCTACAATATTTAATATTTTTGATGTAGGACAGACTTTTAGTCTGTCTATTTAGATGTGTTCCAAGTGATATAATACGTTTTTTGGACACCCCTATGCAGCAGAAATTAACAATTCTCGTTCCAACGGTCTCCATTGGGATAATAGAAAAAAAGCGTGTATAGATTTCTCACTACGTTCGAAATGACAGTCCTGGTTTTCAATCGCTTTTAAGAACAAGTTGAGTCAAACTAATGAAAGTGTGTGTGACGCTGCCTTTGAATTGTATCAGATATGTCACCCTGAACTTGTTTCAGGGTCTAAATAATTGATTAGGAGATTCCGATCCCGAGTACTCGGGACGGAATGACAGTTATGATGTATTGTTATTTTAATAAACACGTGTCAAGGAGTGGTTCATGACACCCGGAAAAATATAATTTGAGGTAATATGTAAATGAGAATTCTTTTAGTTGATGATGATAAAATGATAATAAAGGCTGTTACCGCCGAAGAACATCTCGCCGCTTTTGCTCTTAAACAGGG
>JBHPGK010000058.1:0-16399 GCA_042570605.1 Candidatus Zhuqueibacterota bacterium | reverse complement strand
ATCTTCAAATTTTTATTTATATAATTACTGATATAAGTTAATTATAATTCATGGCATATAGAGGAAATCCTATGTTTGATAAAATTAGTTTGAAAAAGAGTTTGTTTGTCATTTTGCTTATAATTTTGTTTATTTCATGTTCATCAAATGAATATCCAATGGACATAAAATATGAAAATGGGATTAAAGTTGTAAATAATCCGGATTTTCCAAAATTAAAAACAAAAGAAGTGAAACAAAAAGAACTGTTGTCAATAGGAGAGGAAGAGGGAGAAAAGGAATATAATTTTTTCAGAATAAGCGATATTAACATTGACGGTAAAGGAAATATATATGTGGTAGACTGGTCAGAACGGGAAGTCCGGGTTTTTGATAAAGATGGTAATTTTGTAAAAACTATCGGCAGGAGTGGTCAGGGACCCGGAGAGTTTAGTGAACCCTCAAGAATATTTATCAATAGTGAGAATATTATTTACGTCTTTGATTCACAAAATGGTTTAAGAGTTACTCGTTTTTCTTCAGGATATGAATATATAGACCATAAAACTTTTGGATTTGGAAAAGTATTAATAGGCATAGATAATGAAGATGATTTATTTTTGACTAATCGCTTGGACTGGGAATATTATACCGGGAAAGAAAAAAGATCTTTTGAACGGTTGGATCAAAATGGGGAGATAATATCTACATTAGTGACTTTGGAAGGCCAAAACGGGACTCCTGTCCCGGATGGAGGATTATGGAGAACAGGTTATGAACATGGCGCCATTAATTATGCATTAAAGAGTAATGGAGATTTAATAGCAGGATCATCAGATAAATATATATTTTCTGTTTATGATAAGTTTGGGAATTTAAAAATGAAATTTGGACGTGAATACGAGCCAATACCTGTTACAGATGCTGATAGGAATAAGCTTTCTAAAGACCAAAAAAGGAAGAAAATAATACCTTCAAAGAAACCTGCTTTTCGTATATCATATTATAGATTTTTGATTGATAATGAAAATAACTTTTGGGTATTGACATTTGAAAAGGAGAGTGAAGGAATTACTTTTGATGTTTTTGATGAGGAAGGTGTTTACATTCAAAAAGCATTTTTTAAATTTAATAATTTTAAGTTAAATCCGATTCTTTTTGATGACGGAATTTTATATGCTATTCACATAGACGAGAATGGCGTAAATAGGGTTAAAGGGTATAAATTAGATTATCTTTTTCAATAGAAGTCAATGTTTCAGACTCGAAACAGTTTTTTGAGATAAATAATTACGCATAATGCTAAAGTTGTAACTTTATATAATGGAGTTAATTAAGAATCCCTGCTAATAATTTTCTCTGATCAAAAATATTTTGGGTTTTCTGCTGGCGAAGGTGTTTTTTTACAAAGTAATCACTTCGTGACACCTTCGCAGGTAACAATTTCTTATAAAATCAACGAATAATCTGAGTTATAAAAATTTTGTTTGATTTTAAACCTTTTAATCCGTTATTATATAGTTATGCAAACCGACGAGCAGTTAGTTAGTCAATTAAAGAAAAAAAATACTGAAGCAATTGACGAACTTTACAAGAGATACTCGCAGAAACTGTATGTTTTCTTCAAAAACATTATGCGGAACCGGAATCCTGAAGACCTGGTGCATGATGTTTTTATAAAAGTGATAGAAAACGCCCCTAAATTCAATCCGAAAAAAGCTTCCTTCAATACCTGGATGTTCAGAATTGCAAGAAACCTATGTATTGACGATGTCCGCCGCGAAAAGAAACTTAGTGTAGTAAGTCTCGATAAAGAATCTCGCAGCATTGATGCAGGGGAGGGAAGTACGGGAGCTTTTGTAGAATCCATTGAAGATACTAGCAGAACTGTGGAGGATTCTCTCTACATTACCACCATATTTCGTACGATAAATGAGTGTATCGGAAAGCTTGAGAAAGAGCAGGAAAAACAGGCGGTACTGCTTTATTATATTTCAGGGAAAGTGTACAGGGAGATCGGTGATATCACAGGTAAATCAATAAGTATGGTTAAAAAGAGAATAAATTCAGCGCAAGAGAAAATGAGAAGGTGTCTGGAAAGCAGGGGGATAAAGTCTTTTCAGAAAAATGAATAGCCTGAAATTAAAAATTAAAATGTAAAAATAAAAACGACAAATCAAAATGTAAAATGTCTTTCGGAGACAGATCCACTTTCCGCGGAAAAATGAAAAAAAATGAAATATTGTAGAAATTCAAAAATTATAAATATCTGGATTCCTGCCTCCGCAGGAATGACAGTCTTGTATTTTTTGTTATATATCATTTGTGTCATTCCCGACTTGATCGGGAATCTCCTATTAACGAAGGAGAATGTTTTTTCTAATAAAAATTAAGTGCAAATATTTATATCATGATCGTATATATGAATATAGGCAGGTCATTTTCATATGGATGAAAAGAGTTTAGAAAGATTAATGGATAGGTGGGCATCTTATGAGGAGGATGCTGCCCCTAAGATACACCCGGCGGAGAGGGTTTACAGATTTTTAAAAGCTCCACGGAAAAAATCCCGGAAAATAGAATTTCCCAAAAGAACAGCCATTGTGTTAATTGGGGCTGCCGCCAGTATAGTCCTTTTAGTTCTTGTTTTTCAGCAGATCGGAAGTGGGAAACGGCAGGTCTTTTTGAGAAAAAGCCTTGTATATGACAGGGGCATTACAATGCGGGGTGTTGGGAAGCAGCAGGGAAGAGGAGAAAAAAAAGGAGAAAAAAGGCGCAGTGCGTTTATAAAAGACCTTCATTTCCACTACTTGAAAAAAGGTACCAGGAAGGTTCAGGGTGTTGATGTGCAGAATCCCGGTGATAAGAGAACAGAGATTACCGTAGGCGATCATTACAGAATTTCTGTTCAGCTTTTGCAGGAAAAGTATTTTTACTTTTTTCAGCTAACGTCGGACAACAGGCTGACACAGCTTTTTCCTGATAAAAAATTCAGCCCCGATTCGAATCCTGTTAAATCGGGACAAACTTACTATGTGCCTTCGCAGCCGAAATGGTTTTACCTTAATAAAAAAGGGGAACAGGAGATATATTTTATTGTTTCGGAAGACAGGCAGAAAAACCTCGAAGACCTCTATTCTAAATACTCGGATACCGGAAAACCGGCGGCAAAATATAATATACTGAAAAGTATACTGAAAGAATTTTCCTCAGTTGCAGAAAAGCAGGATGAAAATGCAGAAATCTTTAAATTTGAATTCTCTAATAAGTAGAGTCTTTACCACATTTTTTATTAAAAAATGAAAAAAATCTATTACGCCTAATTCATCGTTTCATTACTGCGATTTCCTGATTTATCATTGAATCATTAATTCCCTTTATGTACCGTTATTCTTATTGGCAATTAAGTAATAATAGTATTTCGTCATTCCAGCCTCCGCTGGAAAGACGGAAGAAAAAATCATTTGAATTCCGCTTTGCATTGGCTGGTACAATATTGACAATTGATCACAGTCCATGGGATAGGGTAATTTGGTTAGCTTTAATATATATACAAACTCAAATCTTGAAAGCCAACCACAACCTTTCTTGTCATTTCGATCCCGGTTTACCGGGAGAGAAATCTAATTGTGAAATCTTAATAAGTATTGAAGAAATTGAGAAAATTTTTCCGGGAAAAATATATAAAGTCCTTACTGAGCATTTTACCAGAGAAAATACATTTTAGTGTATATTTTAAGTCCCGTAAACATATTTCTCAAACCTTGATAACATAATTTTGAAACTTTCGCCGTATATTTCCAAACAAAATTTTTTATAATTTTCAGGTTCCTTAATATATTCCTTAACATACTCTCTGAACATATCCATCCCATACTTCTCTATCAGGAACTGAACAAAAAATCCGTATAGCGAATACTTAAATTTCATTTCTCCCTTTTCAAAATCAAGTGCCCGCCCGGGGTAGATTGAATCAAATTTCAGGTCCATTTGCCGACATATTTTGGCAAATGAGCACTTATTATAGAAAAATAAACCGCTGTAAAATACTGCCGTACCTTCAGCAAGCCAGCTCTGTCTGTGGATCTGAAGAGCTTTTTTAATTGAGGTATTCTGGACGAGGAGCGCATGCGACAGCTCATGTTTCAAAAATGCTTCCAGTCCGAATGAAGCAGTCCTTGTAACAGGGCCTAAGAATATGAGTCTCAATATACCTAAATTAACAGCTCCGTCGGACATTTCAAGGTAGGGGACAAATCTCTTCATGTCCCCGGAATCAGCGACACAAAATATTTTTATTCTGCTTTTATATTTCAACCCGTGAAAATCCTCTTCTGCCTTCATTATCTCATCGACCTGGTAAATTATCGGATTCCAATTTCCCTTATCTTTAACATATACTGAAGCCATCTCCAGATCGGTTTTTTTATAGCTGATCTTTACAGGGCTCCAAGGATAAAGAGGTCCATAAAAACCAAGAACTATTAACATGATCAATAATAAAACTGGAATGCTGAATTTTTTCTTTTTAATTACATTTTTGATTTTCATGAGCCTTCCTTTAACTTATCCAAAATAATAGAATTTAAGGAAATATATTTAGTGTCATTCCAGCGAAGGCGGGAATCCAGAAAACGTGGAGAATAAAATAAAGAACTGGATTCCCACCTCCGCTGGAATGACGGGCAATATTTTAGCTTGTATGTTCTAAATATTTATTTTCTCTTAAGATTGCCGAATATCTAGTAAATATTTTCTTTTTCTTTAGTCCTTTTAGAGAAGGAAAAGTTCTGTTCCTATTCAAATTTTTATATAAACAGCTGAAAAAAGGATTTCTTCCTTGATTTGTATTGATTTATTAAGTACAATTATTAGAAAATGATTCAAGTTATTTGGGGGGATTAAAAATGAAAAAATTTTTAACGTTTTGTTTGATTGTGGCTGTAGCATTTATATTAACTGCAGATATATCTTATTCCCAGGAGACAAAGACGCTTATCGGAGCCGGGACAGATTATGGATCTGCCTGGATGTTTGAACTTAAAACTAATTCCGTAAAAGGTGATGCCGGGACCTTATTCGGTGTAAATGGAGGAATCCTGATCAATAAAACTGCCGTTCTTGGACTTGGATTAAATCTTAATGTGACTCATGATGTTGTTAATTACGGATATTTTGGATTATATGGGAACTATACATTTAATCCAGATGAATTGTTTCATATCAGCGGACATCTGATGATAGGTACCGGTTCAGCAAGAGCCTATGAACGGCCGAAGACGAGTACTTTTGATGATTTTTGGAACATTACGGGTGCCGGCTTTTATATTATTGAGCCTGGAATAAACGCAGAAATGAATTTTTCAGAAAAAGTAAGAATTTATGCAGGTCTCAGCTACAGCCTTGTTTCCGGGTTAGATGAGGACCACGAGAAGATAACAACTTCCGGAGTTACTAATAAAGATCTGAGCGGCATAAATTTCAATATTGGAGTAAAACTGGTCAAATTTTAGAAAAAAATTCATGCAGAAAATATTCTTTTTAACTCTTTTCATTTTGACTTTTTCCTTGTCCTTCGGCCAGCAGGTCCCGGATGATTCATATGATCCCGAGATCAAAAATCCTGCTTATGATCGGGGAAAAGGACCAATTGTCTTTCTGGATGAAGCGCATGAAAATTTTCATACGGCTGATAACAGGTACCGGCCTTTTGTAAAACTTCTTGAAAACGACGGCTATGTGATAAAGCCGTCAACATTAAAGATCAGCAGAGACGTGCTCCAGCAGTGCAGTATATTCGTTATTTCTGTGCCGATGTCAAAAGATAAAAAGTCTGCCTATACCCGTGAAGAGATACGGATATTGAGAGACTGGGTATCAGACGGCGGTTCGCTGTTATTGATAACAGACCATATGCCGGACGTCCCGGCAATTGCCGATTTGGCGTCCGCCTTCGGGATCGAACTGCTGAACGGGTATGTTTTAAATGAAGCTCCCGGCGAAGATGTAGGACCCATATTTTTTAAAAGGAGCGACGGTACATTAACTGAACATCCCATTACACTAGGGCGGATTGAATATGACGAGAAAATAAATTCCGTTACATCTTTTACAGGCTGTGCTTTTAAGGCAGATACAGATTTTTACCCTCTAATGATTTTTGGTTCTTTTAAGATTTCATGGATGACAAAAGAGGCGGATAAATTCCCGCCCGATACTCCAAAAATAAATGTCGAAGGCTGGTACCAGGGCGGAGTTATGGAAATTGGAGAAGGAAGAATGGCTTTTTTCGGTGAGGCTGGAATGTTCACTGCCCAGATAATAAAACGGAGAAATATCAAATTCGGGATGAATGTCCCTTTTGCAAAAGAGAATCACCAGTTCCTGCTGAACATTTTCCACTGGCTCAGCGGGATTTTATAGAAGAAATTACATTTACTATTGATTCGTAAGAATCAAGCTAAAATAATGATTAACAATTATGCTATGAGATTCCCGCGTGTCCGCCTCTGGCGTGGTTTTCACCACCGCTTACTGCGGGAGAGGCGGGAATGACACATTTGTTTTTTTATGTCTGGCTGAACTCCGATAATGTCATCCTGAACTTGTTTCAGGATCTCATGAATTAAGTCCCTTGGTCGTTACTGTCCAAACCGTGACAGATTAAAACGTCTGTCATAGGAAAAAAACCATGGCTGAAAAAATCCTTCCAAACATCAATTGGTATGAAGATAAAAATGCACTTGAAAACAATGAACCCGGTCTGTATCATTCTTTTATATCAAGCCTTGCATCCTCAGTTAATTATATAGAGGGAGAAGTCGACCCTGTCCGGCTGATGGGAACAAGCGCTTTTGCATTCAGGATATTCGTCAACGAGATATTCTGTCCAAGTGCAATGAGTGTTTTCAACTGGAAGAAGATCCTGCCGGAAAGTATACGCCAGTATAATTATGATTGTAAATATTTCAGCCGTATGTGGGAAGAAGGACATCTGGAAAAAGACAAACGTGAGGAGGCACAAGCTGCAATCATCAAGGCAGTGGATAATGGGACTCCTGCTGTTGTCTGGGATGTTGCAGACGCTGAATGGGGACTGATAATTGGATACGATCTCAAAAAATCGAAATATATAACTATGACCCATGGGGGTGAGCGTTCAACTCTTCCGTTTGATAAGCTCGGTAAAAACGGGATTGATGTTCTGTCGGTGACAATCCCTACAGGCAGGAATAACAGAGACCGTGAGGAGGTTTTACGAAATTCCCTGAAAGTTGCTGTAGCTCATGCGGAACAGAAGGAATGGATGGACCGTCCGGAATACCAGGATGGGCTGCCTGCATTTGACCTATGGGCTTCACTTTTTGAAAAATGGGCACTGCTTATCGAATACGGCAAAGCAAAGAATATCGGAACTGACATTTTTTCTTTCTCAAAATATTATGCCGGGACTCATTTTTCAGCCCGGTGTTATGCAAGAGACTACCTGAGGATGATCTCAAATGGAAATGAAAACCTCCAAAAAGCTGCACACTGTTACCAGAGAGTTGCCGGACAATTAAAACCGGTCTGGGATTATTTTTCTAAAAATGAAAAATCGGACAGGAAACTCTTTTTATCATTTGCAGAAAATATAAGGGAGGCAAAAAAGGATGAGGAAGAGGGGATTTCTTATATTAAAAAATATTTGAACGAGAATTAAAAATGGGGGTAAATATGGAAGATCAAAATCCTAATGAGGAAATCGGAAATGCTAAAGAACAGGTTACAATTAAAAAGCATGATCTTGCTCATAAGTTATCCACCACTGGGTGGGCATTGTTTTTTATATGGATTGGTTTTGCATTTCTTTTAAATTTTGACTTTTCTGCAGGAGTACTCGGTGTAGGAATAATAATTCTGGTTATTCAGGTGGTCCGCAAAACCTTCGGCTTAAAATTTGAAGGATTCTGGCTTTTTTCGGGATTCATATTTCTTTTAGGCGGTTTCAAAGAGATATTCGGTACAGAATTCCCCGTGATACCTGTTCTGTTTATTCTTGCCGGAGCTGTTATGCTTGCTTCGGTTTTCCGCGGTAAATGGTCTAAGTGAAAATAGTCGAAATTAGTGGTAGTTCACCACTCTTAAAGTACTGTTATTTGTAATATATCTTTCAAACTAAGGTAATTTGTAACAAGCTTCGCAGTAATACTTGACTCCGGAACTATATATTTTCTATAGACCGTGGTATATAACTGCATATTCATGATTGTTACGATCCATTCTCTGGCAAAATTATAATGTGGTAAATTTATTTCAGACCTTCAACTCTCATCTCAAAACCAAACACACCTGCATTTTTTCTTTTTTTCCATCGATATTTGAAACAAATTCAATAATCTATACGTAAAAGTGATATATTGTCACAATAATACTTGTAAATAGGACAAAGTGTCGTTATGTTATGGAAAATAGTGACATTAAATCAAAATAAGGATCAGATATGGATAACGTGGATCATAAGATTTTATCGCTTCTGCAGGAAAATGCCCGGATGTCAAATTCCGAGATAGCACGCAGGATAGGAATGGTACCCTCCGGTGTCCTTGAGCGTATAAGGAAGCTCGAAGAGAATGTTATTATTAAAGAGTACAGCGCATTGGTCAATCCTGAAAAGGTATGTATGGGACTGCTTGCATTCGTTTTTGTCCGGACAAGTGAAACGCCGGGATGCTGTGAAGCACCTTTGGAATTTGCCAAACAACCGCAGATCTTAGAGGTACACAATGTAGCAGGTGAAGACTGCTACCTTTTAAAGATCAGGGTAAAAGACACTCAGGAATTAGCTGAGTTCATGAGAGAAAAGATCGGCAATGTGGAGACGGTCATTTCAACAAAGACAGTTATTGTCCTTGAAACCACAAAAGAAACGTCAAAAATTTATCTGCCTGACATAAAAGAAAGGTGAAAAACCGTTATACCTTAGTTAGAATGGGGTTATCAGTATTGTTGAAAATTAAAGGAGGAGGAATTTTAAATGACTGAAGGAAAAAACAGGGCACGAGTTCTGGGTATAGTGGGGAGCCCGCGAAAAGGCGGCAATACGGAGATACTTGTAAATGAAGTTTTGGCAGGTGCTGAAGCTGAAGGAGCAAATGTTGAGAAGATCATGTTAAGCAAGTTGAATATTTCGCCGTGCCTGGCGTGTGATGCGTGCAGGAGAACCGGGAAATGCGTTCAGAATGATGATTTTGAAGAGATTTTAGGGAAGATGATGAAAAGTGATGTCTGGGTCCTTGCAACTCCTGTATACTGGTGGGGTCCCACTGCGCAGTTCAAAACATTTCTTGACCGGTGGTACGGATATTATCATAAATACAAGTTTAAAAGTAAAAGAGCAATTGTAGTCGTAGCATTTGAAAGTGAAAAAGAAGAAACTTCCCGGCATGTTACAGGTATGTTTAAGGATGTTTTCAATTACATCGGGATGGAGTTGATCGAAGAGATCACCGCACCGGGCGTACTTGACCGGGGAGACATTAATAAACATCCTGAAATACTGGCTGAAGCATTTCGAGCGGGAAGGGATGCAGTGAAATCCTGATACTAATTCAACTTAAATTGAGATGGAGAATAACCAGATGCAAAGAGATTATTCCAAAGATTTTGGATCTTTTAATAGAAGGATATGGCTCAACTGCGCGCACCAGGGTCCGATGCCGAAAGTTTCCGGAAATGCAGTATTTGAAGCTCTTAATTGGAAAATCTCACCGCATCTTCTGGAGGATGAACTTTTTTATTCTGTGCCGGAACGTTTGAAAAGTGTTTTGGGGCGGCTTATTAATGTCCCGCCCGAAGAGATAATCCTGAGCAACAGTACATCATACGGTTTACATCTCCTTGCAAACGGGATACCTTTCAAAGCAGGAGACGAGATACTTCTTGTGGACGGTGATTTCCCGGCTAATATACTGCCGTGGATCGCCCTGCGCGAAAAAGGCGTAAATGTCCGCCTTTTTAAACTCGAAGGAGCAGTACCTGAACCGGAAGAGGTGGAAAAACAAATAAAACCGGAAACGCGGCTATTCTGTACAAGCTGGGTGAACTCTTTTACGGGTCATGCAGCAGATATTCAAAAGACTGGAGAGTTATGCCGGGAAAACGGTGTCTTTTTTGTGCTTAACGGGTCGCAGGCACTTGGTGCACGTTCCTTAAATATCCAGGACACCCCAGTTGATGCATTCACATGCTGCGGTTTCAAATGGCTGTGCGGTCCTTACGGCACGGGTTTCTCCTGGTTGAGCCCGGAATTACTTGGATCACTGGAATATAACCAGGCTTACTGGCTGACGGTGCAGAGAGGAAAACCTTTAAACCGGATGAGGGATTATCGCATCGGCGATAACCTGGGAGCCGCAAAATATGATGTTTTCGGTACAGCAAATTTTTTCAATTTTTTGCCCTGGACTGAATCGATCGAGTATTTATTGAAATTCGGTATTGAACAAATAGAAAAATATGACAACCAATTGGTTTCACAGTTCGTAGGCGGGCTTGACCGGGAGAAATACTCCCTGATCAGTCCTGAAAATGAAGATGAACGCTCAACTATTATTGTTCTGTCCCATAAGGAATCATCACGGAATACCGGGATTTTTGAACTCCTGAAGAGGGAAGAAATAGATATATCCCTTAGAGAAAACAACCTGAGGATATCGCCTCATCTCTACAATACGGCTGAGGAAATCAGTGAATTGCTGAGAGTTTTGAATTCGGTAAAATAGATTTTTATATTATGGTTTAAAAGGGAATGAACATGAAAGAAAATGAAAAAATAACAGTTCGGCTCCGGGAAAATTTAGCAGCCGGAGGATTCAAAAGCTCAATTGTTTCAGTTAAACGTTTACATAAACTGAAAGATGACATTGAAAATCAAAGACAGCTCAAATCATTCAGCGGTAAATTTTTTGACGGAAGCCTTTCGCACCTGAAGTTTGAACCTCCCGGGGAGTTGAAAACTGCAGCATCGGTAATAGTAACGGCGGCTCAGCAGACTAAAATCAATGTTAAATTCAAACTGTCCGGCAAAACTCATCCCGTTATTATTCCTCCTATCTATTCCCTGGATACGGATGAAAAAGCATTTAATATAATTTCACAGGTTTTAAATGATTACGGTTATAAAACCGCTAAAGCTGTTCTGCCGGAGAAACTTTTAGCTGTCCGCAGCGGACTTGCTGAATACGGGAAAAATAACATTACTTATATAAACGGGTGGGGCAGTTTTTTCAGGATAAGGGCATTTTACTCGGATCTGCCCTGTAATAATGATGATTTGCAGGAATTTAAGATGATGGACAGATGTGAGAAATGTTCTGCCTGTATTAAAAAATGTCCAACGAACGCCATTTTAACGGACAGGTTTTTAGTGAAAGCCGAACAGTGTTTAACATATTTTAATGAGGGTCAGGAAAAATTCCCGGAATGGCTCGATCCTTTAGCTCATAATTGTCTGATAGGCTGTATGGTTTGTCAGGAAGTCTGTCCCTTAAACAGGGATAATATAAATAAAACAACCGGCGGATTTGAGTTTTCCGAAACCGAAACAAAATTGATCTTAAATGGAACCGCAAAAGACAGACTGCCTGAAAGTACCTTTGAAAAATTGAGGAAACTCTGGATGCTTGAAGATTATGACCTGCTTAAAAGGAATTTAGCTGTATTGATAAACAAAGCGGATTGAAATAAATCAGTGTATTTTAAATAGATATGCAAACCTGAAGGTTTGCCCTATATTGAGTTTAAGTCCGGTTTTTAGTTTTGATGAGCCAATATTATTTATTAACATATACTTCTGAAATACCAAAACAAATAAGGAGGTAAAAAATGCTCCCTAAAGAATTGAACGAAAAATTTGATGACTTCTTTGGCTCAATGAGTGAAAACAGCTATCTTGACAAGAAGACCACGAGACTTGTATTTCTTGCTGCCACCATGGCAGGCGGATGTGACCAGTGACTGAAGCATTTCCTCGGCGTTGCCGGGAAAGAAGGGATCACCGAAGATGAAATAGGTGCTGTTTTAGGTATTGTTATGGCTATAAATGGGTGCGGTGTAAGGTCAAGGGTAAAAGGCGCTGCCGGGTAAAAAGTAATTGCTTTATTAATTTTCAATTGGTTGTAACAAATTAATACTATGATTATCTTAAATAGCATCTTTACAAACATTCCAAATTATAGATTTCTTTTCATGACTGTCCTGTAAAAAAATAAAACTATAGTTTGCTTATTTCAGAAAATTGGATTCTCGTTTGCACAAAAATAGCATTACATGAATATAAACAAAGAGTTATGATTTATCATTCTTGCGTAGGTGCGTATGGCTCAACTCTTGCTTTTGGTAGCCTGAGCCAGAGCTGTCATTGCGGGGCGCGAAGTAACGAAGCAATCTCACTGCTATTTTGTTATTTTGTAAGGAGATAGGCGATTACGACGGTTGTCCCTTTATCATGGCACTCCCTCGTAATGACAGTTTGGGAATTAATATTTCATAAATCCGAATTGGGAAACAGCCACGTATGCAGGAATCTAGATTTTTTAGTCTTTACAATTTGATTATATTTTTTCAAAATCAATTAATATTTAAAATAATCCGATATAAGTTATATTAAAACAAGAAATCACATATTTTTCTCTTTTAATTTTACCAGACAATAGTGATTTTATTGATAAACACCGTTTTTCTGTCATTCCCGGCTGCCTGTCCCGAGCAGCGGTGGTTCTCCCAAGTCCTCGGTGGTGGTGAAAACGGGAATCTCATTGCATTATCATTACGTACTTCGTGGTAGGAGATCCCTCCCGAGTCATCGGGAAGGATGACACTCTGGAGACTTGAATTCTATTAGACACTTTGGAACCATGAATTTTATTATCAACCAGTTGAGCCACACCCACCTTCGCAGGAATGACACTTTTATGGTTTTTTACACTTTATCAATAGAATCAATATTGACCTCAAATAGTAATAAACATCTAATTCCCCGGTTCAAAATCCGGATTTTCTCCCGGCATTTTTGCACCGGTATCAGTGATCCATTTTTCAAGCTCTGCATTTAGTTCATTCACTTTTTCGGGCATGTCATCGGACAGGTCATTCTCTTCGCTTAGATCATCATTTAAATTAAACAGCTCAAACTCCTTACCCTCATATCTTTTTATGAGTTTCCAGTCCCCTTTTCTGATAATACTGTAGGGTACAACATCACTGCCCCTGTAATGAGGGAAATGCCAGTAAAGAGCTTCGCGCTTCATCGTACCTTCATTCCGCAGAACCGGAATTATACTTTCTCCGTCAATCACATGGTTTCGAGGCAAGCCTGCCCCTGAAGTTTCACATATGGTCGGGAAATAATCCACACTTGTCACAGGAATATGACTTACACTTCCTGCCTGTACAACTCCGGGCCACCTGACAATAAGAGGAACCCTGATACCGCCTTCATAAGGGTAACCTTTACCCGAGCGCAGCGGAGAATTGTCTGTAGAATGTCCAAGCAGACCACCGTTATCCGAAGTAAATATGACAACAGTCCGTTCGGTGAGGTCAAGTTCATCCAGAGTATCCAGCAGTCTGCCTACTGCCTGGTCAACACTTTCGATCATGGCAGCATATTTCGGATTCTTATGATTGGTCTTTTCCTTGGTTTCGTATTTTTCAACCAACTCTTCTTTCCCCTGAAGAGGAGTGTGCACTGCATAATGACACATATTTAGAAAGAACGCTTTATCTGCGTTTTTCCGGATAAAACCGCATGCCTCATCACTTTCCCGGTCGGTCAGGTATTCCCCTTCCAGCCTCGGCGGCAGGGTTGATATGCTCGGTCTGTTTTTATTCAGGAAATAAGGATCGAAATAGGTAGGCGGCTGCCCGATCTCAGTACCGCCGTAATTATAATCGAATCCCTGCTTGTCCGGGAACCAGAAAAAATGCCCAAGATGCCATTTCCCTACATGACATGAGGTATAACCTGCATCCTTTAAAACTTCGGCAATAGTAACCTCATCAAGCTCCATAAAATAATTGTTCGGCGGACAGAGAAGTTTTCTCCTTTTACCGCCGACATATTCAACCGGGTTTTTTCGTGTACTTACTGCTGTTATTGCTTCCGCATCGAGGTGATGGATCCAGTCTGTAACTCCGATCCTCGCAGGATACCGCCCGGTCATGATAGCTGCCCGTGTAGGAGAACAGACCGCACATGCGGCATAAGCATTAGTAAATTTCATCCCCTGAGCGGCAAGCCGGTCAATGTTCGGAGTCTCGTAATATTCACTTCCGAATGATGAAAGATCTGTCCAGCCGAGATCATCAACATTAATGATAATAAAATTAGGTTTTCCCCCGGTCAAATTATTTCCGGAACATTTTAAGAACGGTGAAAGTGCTCCGGAACCGGCAAGAGCAGCAGTGCCGAGACCGAGCGTTCTGATAAATTCACGACGTTTCATAATTCCTCTGATGGTTTGTAATAGATGAATAAAATATATTCCTGGTTATGCAAATTAACTGCTGTTTTTGTCATTCCGAGCGAAGCGTCGGAATCTGCTGCTGCGAAGACAATTCATAAATTGCCGGCAGATTACGATCCCGAGAAATCGGGACAGGCTGTCGCTACGCTCCTCGTAATGACATCTCCGTGGTAAGCTTTCGAATTTGGAATATCATAATCTCAATTTTAAATAATATTAGTTTAGAATATATCATTAAAAAGGTCATTCCAATCAGGATTAATATTTTGTATCAGCCCTTCTTTCCTTTCCCTCGAATAATTCTTTATTTGTTTTTCCCGTAAAATTGCATCACTAACATTATCAAATATTTCATAATATATTAATTTGGAAATGTTATAATTCTTTGAAAAACCATCAATTAATCCTTCTTTGTGCTCAGCAACTCTCCTTCTCAAATCGTTGGTCATCCCTGTATACAAAACAGTATTATTTTTATTTGTCAATATATGGATATAATATTCTTTACTCATTTTGAAAACTTAAATCTTGTATGTCATTCCGAGCGAAGCGTCGGAATCTACTACCACGAAGTTTTTCCTATGAGATTACGACCCTAAGAAATCGTGACATCGGTTGTGTCATGGAATGGTCCATGACACCCCAGTTTCCGAGTTGCTTGGCTGTCACGGATCATATCACATTTTATCACTTAACGGAAATTTTTCTGAACTTGTCCTCGCTTCTCTCATTATTTTTTCTATTCTCTTTACTATTTCCGGATTTTGTTCAGCAATATTTTTCTCTTCCCTCTGATCCTCTCTAAGATTATATAGTTCAATCGGTCCTTCAGTGTCTTTTTTTACATTCAACCGCACCGCTTTCCAGTCTCTCATCCTCACAGCTTGTTTTCCTCCCCTCTCATGAAATTCCCAGTACAGGTATTCATGCGACGGTTGTCTATATCCAATTAACTCAGGCACAAATGACACCCCGTCAATACCCTCGGGAGGATCAACACCTGCTAATTCGCAGCATGCCGGGAGCAGATCCCAGAATGCCGATATATGGTCACTGACTCTTCCGGGGTTGATCTGACCTGGCCAGTAAGCGGTCATCGGAACCCTTATACCTCCTTCATACAGGTCTCTTTTAATACCCCGCAGAAAACCGCCGCTGTTAAAGAATTCAGGATCGTGTCCACCTTCCTGATGAGGTCCGTTGTCACTGCTGAAGATTACAAGAGTTTTTTCTTCAATCCCAAGTTCTTTCAATAAATCAAGTACGCGTCCCACGTCTCTATCCATCCGTGAAACCATCCCGGCAAAAGCAGCCCGCGGAGTTTCCTGTGACCCGTAATGCCTGCCAATATATGGCTTCTCCTCAAACTTGTCTTTATATTCCACCATAGAATCTTCAGGGACAATGATCTCCGCATGCGGAATCGTAAGTGCCAGATACAGGAAAAAAGGCTTGTCTTTGTTTTGTTTTATAAATTCCAGAGATTTTTCTGCGATAAGATCGTGGCTGTATGTTTCTTTTTTTCCGTCCGAATTACCCTCGAGTATTACTTTTTCATTGTTTTCCCACAAGTGAGGCGGATAATAAAAATGAGCCTGAGCCTGCCCGAGATAACCGTAAAAATAATCAAATCCCTGTTTGTTTGGAGCACCTGAAGTATCAGGACCTCCGAGCCCCCATTTACCGACAAGTCCCGTGGTATACCCTGCCTGCTTCAATAATTTCGGAATCGTTACGGTATCTTCCGGGATCGCAAGCTGATAGCCTTCAACCGGAGAATTGCCCCTGATATATGTATGCCCGGTATGCGTTTTACCCAGCACTATGCAGGGACAACTGTGTGTGCTCCTTCACGCTGTTCTCTTCCCTCTGATCCTCTCTAAGATTATATAGTTCAATCGGTCCTTCAGTGT